>QKAI01000337.1 GCA_003246505.1 Spirochaetaceae bacterium
AATTTGCGGGGATAGGCAGGAAAGGGAAATAAAGTTAGAATAGGACCCATGAAAAGGATTCTTCCCGTTCTGATCCTGAACCTCCTCCCCGCGGCCTTCCTCTTCGCCCACCCCCATATGCTTGTTTTCGCCAGCTGCGAGCTGGAGTTTGACGGGGACGCCCTCAGGGGCTTCTGGGTGGAGCTGGAATTCGACAGCTTTTTCAGCGGGGAGATCATCTGGGGCTACGACGAGGACGGCAACCGGATATTCGACGAAAGGGAGACGGCCAATCTCTACGGGACGGCCTTCTCCAGTCTGGGGGAGTATAACTATTTCGTCTTTTTAAGGGAAGGGGCGAAACGATTCTCCCCGGAGAGGGTGGAATCCTTTTCCGCCCGCTGCGAGGGTCCGGAAAAACTCTTCTACCGCTATTTCATTCCCCTGGAGGGGGGCGTGGGGAGGGACTTTTTCATCGCCATTTACGACTTCTCCTACTTCTGCGCCGTCAGGTACCAGGAGGAGGATTATATCCTCAGAAGCGGGACCGAGCCCGGGGGGTTCGGCTACGACCTGGAGGAGAACAGGGACTATCCGGTCTATTACAACCCCAAGGGAAAGGTCACCGACAAGACCCTCTACGACAGGTGGGCCCCCGGCCTCAATACCTTCATCCCCGTGGAGATCCATGTCACCTATTAAAAGGGCCCCCCTTCTGCTCCTGTTTCTTCTCCTCGGGCTTTCCCCTCTCGCGGCCAACCCCTTTCTGGGCACCCCGGAGGGACCTGCTCCGGCCCGTCAGCCCTCCAGGGCGGTACCGGCCGGACTGATTGAGGCCCAGATGGCCTTCAGGGAGGAGATCGCCCGGATCTTCACCCGGGAGGAGGGACCCGTGCTGCTCCCCCTGCTGGGTTTCGGATTTCTCTACGGCCTTCTCCACGCCCTCGGGCCGGGGCATAGAAAAACGGTGGTATTCTCCCTCTTCCTCGCCCGGAAGACCTTCCCCGGGGAGCCCTTTCTGGCGGGATTCCTGAGCGCCCTGCTCCACGGATTCAGCGCGGTCGGCCTGGTCCTGGCCTACCGGACCGTGGCGGCGCGCCTCTTTCTGAGCCGCGTGGACAGGGCGTCGGTCTATCTGGAGGGGAGCACCTACCTGCTCCTGGCCGCCCTGGCCCTGGTCCTGTTTATCATCGAATTCAGGGGAGGGTCCCATGGCAAAGAAAGTACGGGGAAGGAGACGGGGCTCTATTCCACCGTCGCCGCGGCCAGCCTGTTCCCCTGCCCCGCCGCCCTGATGATCCTGACCTTCTCCCTGACCATGGACCGCCTCTTCCTGGGCATCCTCGCCGTGGCCGCCCTCTCCTCGGGGATGGGACTGATCGTATCCGCCGCGGGCGTGGCGGCCCGCCTGGGACGGGAAGCCCTCTTTCACAGGCTTAAGGAGAAGGAAAGGGCGATAGGGCGCATCGGCCGTGTTCTGGAATTGGGGGGGTACGGATTTCTCCTGCTCTTCTCCCTCTGGATGGCCCTCCCCTTCCTGGACAATTTTATCTAACGCCCGCCGGAACGGAAATATCAGCCCCTGAGACGGACCGCCAGATCGGGGGTGGCGACTCTCACCCCCTCAGCGACAAGGGAGGCCATGATCCGGGCGCCCTCTTCCCGGAAATGGGTGTCGTCCTCCTTACCCCCGGGATGATTCGCAAATGCCCCAGGGGCCAGATGCATGAACAGGTCCTTAGACCGCTCCGGCCCCAGCTCGGTGAGCAGGGCGGCTGTCCGGCACTCCATGTCGATGCAGGGGACGCCCCTTTCGGCGGCGACCGCCCTCATGGCCCCGGGATACGCCCCGTGGGTCATCTCCAGCACGCCCCGGTGGCCGAACTTGCGGCGGCAGACCGGGGTGAGAAGCACCGGAAGGGCCCCCCTTTCCCGGGCCGAATCTATGAAATAGTCCAGATTCCTGCTGTAGTCCCCGTGGGGATCGGCATAGCGGGCGGGATCCTCACTCTTCTCATCGTTATGGCCGAACTGGATCAGCACATAGTCCCCCGGGCGAAGCCTGTCCAGAATGCCCTGCCAGCGGCCTTCGTCGATAAAGCTCTTCGTACTCCGCCCGTTGACCCCTTCGTTGTAAAAAATCACCCCGGTTTGGAAAAATTCCGGAATCATCATGCCCCAGCCGTGCTCCGGATACTCCCGATCCTCCTTCCGGGCCATGGTGGAATCACCGGCCATGAATATCTGAACTGAATCCCTGCTTTTATCCATCATACTACTCCTGTCCCCCCATGAAAGCAGGAATCGACGAAAAATAAAAGATCCCCCGGGGCAAATGATTTGCCGAATTCAGAGCGAGGCCAGGATCTCCCTGAGCACCGCCCCGTCCCGGAGCAGATTGGCCGGGTCGTCTCCCCGGCTGAACTCCAGATAGGCGAAAGTCTCCCCCTCCCTCCCGGCGAAGGGGGCCAGGAAGGAGGCCCATCGCTCCCGGCCTTCCTCCAGGAGGCGCCGGTCCAGGGACCCGTCCTTCTGCAGAACCCACTGGAAAACGTGGACATGGGTGATCCGGTCCATCAGAAAGAGCAGACCCGCCAGATTTTCCGAGTCCCTGTTATGATGGGGGGGCTGCCAGTAGAAACGGATATTTTCCCCGGGGAGTTCGGAGGCCAGCAGCTGGGCGTTCCTGTCCGTATTGGTAAAGGTGTTCCCGTGGTATTCGAAGGAGAGGCTCATCCCCTCCCCCGCGGCGATGCCCGCACAGCGGCGGACATCCTCCAGAAGCTCCCGAACCAGGGAGTCATCCGCCTCTTCCCGGTTGCAGTAACCGGCCCAGATGCGTATGGTGGAAGCCCCCAGGGCCTTCGCCGAGGCGGCCACATCCTCAAAGACGGGCTTGGTCTGACCCGCCGCCGCCCGACCCGCCCGGTAGTAGGAGCCGTAGCTGGCGATCCTCAGGCCCGCGTCCAGGGTCTTGTCCCGGACCTCCCGGGCCAGGGGGAGATCCCCGTGGGGGACATGCACGTCCCCTCCCCACTCCACCGCCTCCAGTCCCGCCTTTACGGTCAGGGCGATGATCTCGTCCACGCTTTTGCCTCTGTAACTGATGGAGCAGAGTCCCGGTACTATCATGTCAGGCCATCCTTTCGAAGGTTTTTTTATCAATGCCGTAGGCCAGGGGCTCCCCGGCCAGGTAGCGTCGGCAGTCGTCTATGGCGTACTGTCCCATACGGCGGCACTCCGTTTTAAGGGAGCCGGCTATGTGGGGCGTCAGGATGACGTTGGGCAGCGGATAGAGGGGGGATCGGGCTTCCGGCGGTTCCGGATCGGTCACATCCAGGATGGCGGTCAGATCGGCTCTTTCGGACAGGACGTCGATCATCCTCCCCTCCTCGATGACAGCCCCCCGGGAGGTATTGATCAGAAGGGCGTGCTTTTTCATGGAAGCGATGAGTTCCCCGGTGATCATGCCCCTCGTCTCGGGCAGGTTCGCCGTATGGATGGAGACCGCATCGGACCGGCGGAAGAGTTCCTCCAGGGAGACCGATTCCACCCCTTCCCGGGCGGCCTGCTCTTCGGTCATGCTCTGGCTGTAGACCAGGATTTTCACGTCGAAGCTCTTCATAAGCTTCAGGACATGTTTCCCTATCATCCCCAGGGAAACAAGCCCCACGGTGGATCCGTAGGCCCCGTGGATCACCGTCCCTTCCCGGTTCCAGTCGGAGGGGCCTCCCCCGGCCAGGCGGGAAGCGAAGAAGGGAACCTGCTTGAGCCCCAGGATCAGGGCGGCGGCGCAGAACTCCGCCACGGGGATCGCATTGGCCGCGTAGGAGCTGGTGACCGTCAGCCCCCTCTCCCAGACCTCATCGGTTATGAAGTAACGGATGGAACCGGCCCCGTAGAAGACCGCTTCCAGCCGGGGGGCCCGGGAGAGGAACTCCCCGTCCAGAACCGCCATGCCCCAGCCGGAAAATATGATTTCCGCTTCCTCCAGGAGATGGGGATTCTCCCCTATGGTCTCCCTTGTCTGCGGTTCTCCGATAATCTGAACCAGCTCCCCTATCTCCTTAATCTCATCCGGGCCGTAGATATTGTCAAAATTCGTACGGTCCAGGAGAAATATGGCCTTCTTCTTCATGTGCCCTCCCCCCCGATTTCTCGCTCTTACGCAAGAGTGAGAATATCACAGGATGCCTCCCTTGTCAAAGGAAAAGGGAGAACCCGATTCCGACCTACTCCGAATCGGGGGAGAGGTGGCAGCTGAGCAGGCGGGCCAGATCCCCGCTTTTGAAGGGTTTTGAGATACTGCCGGTAAAGCCGTAGTTCCCCGGAAAGGCGATCACCGGGTCCTCGGAGTAACCGCTGGAAGCGAATACGGGAAAATCATACCCCAGGGATTTCATATGCCCTAGGGTATCCACGCCCCCCATGCCCCCGGGGACGGTCAGATCAAGAATCGCGGCGCGGATTTTTCTGCCTTCCCGGGCAATCTCGTCCAGCCGGACAAGAAGGTCATCCCCGTTACTGGCCTCCAACACGGTGAAATTCATAGATTCCAGCATCCCCTTTAGGATCTGGCGGATATAGGGTTCGTCATCCATTATGAGAATGGTGCCGCTGAATGAAACGGAGCCGAAGGATTGCTCCTGATCCTCCTGCCCGGGGCACAGGACGGCGGGCAGAAAGCCCCGAAAGGTGGATCCCGTCGAATTGCTGCGGACATCGATGGCCCCGTCGTGTTTTTCCATTAT
>QKAI01000241.1 GCA_003246505.1 Spirochaetaceae bacterium
TCAGGAATCATAAAATCCCCTTCAGCGAATACAATGTGGCGGCGAATCAGGCTAAGGCCGACGAAATGGTCAGAAAATCCGGCCAGATGGGCGTTCCCGTCCTGGATATCAACGGGCGCATTCTGGTGGGCTTCAATCCCGACGCCATCGAGAAGGCCCTTCACCGGTAGATCCCCCCGGTTCCCCGCGCTCTGCGAACTCATTGACAGATTTCCCTTTTCCTTTTAAACTGCTTTTTAAGAGTGTATTCACATTTTTGTTTTGAATACACATTGCCGAAATCGGGTAGGATTATCCGATAGACACACATGCAGGAGGAAGGATATGGATTTCACAAAGAAATTTTCCCTTGAGGGAAAAGTAGCCTGGGTAACCGGTGCTTCATACGGTATCGGCTTCGCCCTGGCCACGGCCTTTGCAGAAGCGGGAGCTAAAATCGCGTTCAACGATATCAACCAGGATCTGGTGGACAAGGGAATCGCCGCCTATAAGGAGAAGGGGATAGAGGCCAGGGGATACGTCTGCGACGTAACCGACGAGCCTGCGGTCAAGGAGACCCTGGCCCTTATAACCAAAGATATCGGTTCGGTGGATATCCTCGTCAACAACGCGGGGATCATCAAGCGGACCCCCATGGTGGAAATGTCCGCGGAGGATTTCAGGAAAGTCATCGACATCGACCTGACCGCCCCCTTCATCATCGCCAAGGCGGTCATCCCCTCCATGATAGAGAAGGGCCACGGTAAAATCATCAACATCTGCTCCATGATGAGCGAGCTCGGCCGGGAAACGGTGAGCGCCTACGCCGCGGCCAAGGGGGGCCTCAAGATGCTGACCCGCAATATCTGCAGCGAATACGGCCAGTACAATATCCAGTGCAACGGCATCGGCCCGGGGTATATCGCCACCCCCCAGACAGCTCCCCTGCGCGAGAAGCAGGCGGACGGCTCCCGCCATCCCTTCGATAACTTCATCATATCCAAGACTCCCGCCGCCAGATGGGGAGAGACGGATGACCTGACCGGACCCGCCGTCTTCCTCGCATCGGAGGCCTCCGATTTCGTCAACGGCCACATCCTCTACGTGGACGGGGGAATCCTGGCATATATCGGCAAGCAGCCCGGCTGATTTCCTCTCCGGCGCCCTCCCGGGCGCCGGCGCTGCCCCGGACCCGTTCCATAGGATTTACTGAATGAATGACAAGAAAAACACCGCCGAATCGAGCAATGACATATTCGCCACATTGCGGAACGAACTGCTGACACTGGTAATCCGCCCGGGGGACAGTATTCCCGAGAGCGGAATCTGCGACAGGTTCGGCGCTTCCCGGCCCACCATCCGCACCGTTTTTCAGAGACTGAGCGATCTGGGGCTTATCGAAATCGTTCCCTACCGGGGCGTGTCGGCGACCTTGCTCAATCTGGACTACATTTATGAGATGATTCTGATGCGGATCAATCTGGAGACCCGCCTTGTGCTGGATTTCATCGATTCCGATCCGGACTCCTTCATTCTGGAGGAGATCGACCATACCATCAGAAAGCAGAAAATCCTAATCGGTCAGGAAAAAATCGACGGGACGGCTTTCTTCAACTTCGACAGCGAACTGCACAGGATCTGGTTCAGCCATCTGAAATGCAGCGGGCTCTGGGACCTGATACAGCAGCAGGAAGTCCAGTACACCCGTTTCCGCATGCTGGACTTCGTGGCCACCCTGAAATACGAGGAGATCGTCAGTGACCACGATGAGATCTTTGACGCCATAAAAAAGAGGAAGAGGGATTCCATCGAGGCTCTCTTCGGAAGGCATCTGAACGGGGGGGTCCGGCGCATGGGCGACAAGATCAGGACCGAGTACGCCCGATATTTCTCCTCCACCGACAATATCGAGTACTGGCAGAATTACAACGCCAGGTATTTCAAATAGTTCCCAGCCTTGCCTTTATCGGGGCGGGGTTGTATATTTTCCCCTATGGATTTTCAGAAAATAACAAACCGGATATGGTATTTCCCGGGGGATCCCGAAAGGGACTGGCCCAATATAGTCGCCTTCCTGGGGGACGACAAGACTCTCATCGCCGACGGGGGGGCCTCCCCCGAACAGGCCCGGCAGGTCCAGAAGGCCCTTGAGAAGCTGGGGCGGAAGGCGGATTACCTGGTCCTGACCCACTGGCACTGGGACCACAGCTTCGGCCTCTGCGCCTGGGAGGTAACCGAAACCATGGCCCAGGAGAAGACCGTGGCCCTTCTGGAGGAACAGAGGAACTACGAGTGGAACGACGACGCCCTCTACTGGCGCATGGAGCAGGGGATCGAATCGGAATTCACCGCCCGGATGATCAAAAAGGAGTATCCCGACCTGTCCCGGGTCAACATCGCCCTTCCCGGGCGCTATTTCACCGAGGAGGAGGAGATCGACCTGGGGGGGCTGACCCTTTCTGTGCGCCACATCCCCTGCGACCATGCCCTGGACCATACGGTCCTCTTCGCCCGGGAGGAGAAATTCCTCTTCCTGGGGGACTGCCTGAACGAAAACATCTACTGCGAAAGCTGGCACTACACCCACGGCCGGCTGGCTGTCCTCATAGACCGGCTGCGGGACTTTAATGCGGACCTGGCCCTGGAATCCCACGGGGAGGAGCCCCTGGGGCGGGTGGAATTCATCGATCTCCTCTGGCAGCTTCAGACGGTGAACGAAACGGTAAGGGCCGCCGTGGAAGGGGGCCGGACCGGGGAGCTGGAGACCCTGCTGGAGGAGGCCTTCGAACGGCCCCTGGTGGAAAGCGACCTGGAACTGATGAAGGCCTGCCTCTACGGGTATTACCAGTAGGCCCTACCGGTCCAGTTCGAACCAGAAGGTGACCCCGTCGGGGCGGTTCTCCAGGCCGTAGGGATTCCCGTGCTGTTCCTGGATCGCCCTGACGATTGAGAGGCCCAATCCGTAGCCCCCCTCCCGGCGGGCCCGTGATTTGTCCGCCTTGTAGTAGCTCTCCCAGATCCTTTCCTTAATGGACTCGTCCACCGGACTGCCGCTGTTGAAAAGGGAAAGGCGCACCCTGCCCCCATCGACAGGTTCGGCGGAGAGGCGGATGATCCTCTCCCCGCCCCCGTAGTTGAGGGCGTTGGCCATGTAGTTGGTCAGGACCTGCTCCGCCCGGTTCCTGTCCGCCCGCGCTTCCAGGGGCCCCGGCGGTTCGACGATGATCCGGAATCCCCGCTTTTCCGCCTCCTTTTCGAATTTCCCCGCCGTATCGCCGAGCAGGCCGGCCACGGGGAAGCGGGTGTACTCCAGGGGAACCACCCCGGACTGGATCTGGGAGAGGGAGAGGAGGTCCCCCACGTGCTTCTCCATCTTCCGGGTTTCGTCGATGATCACCTCGCAGTAGGATATCCTTTTGGCCCCGTCCTCGTTCACATTATCCAGAAGCCCTTCGGCGTAGCCCTCTATGAGGGAGATGGGGGTCCGCAGTTCGTGGGAGACGTTGGCGATGAAGGTCTGCCTCATCTCGTCGATCTTCCGCTCCTTCTCTATCTCCAGGAGCAGATTGGTATTCAGCCGGTTGAGCCGCTCCATGGCCCGGCTCAGCTGGTCCGAGAGGGAGTTGATGCTCTGCCCCAGTTCCCCCAGCTCGTCCCGGCTCCGCCCCTCGTATTTGCGGCTGAAATCCAGCTCGCACATGCTCTCCGCGATGGACTTGAGCTCGTTCACCGGGCGGGTGATGAACTTGGACATGAAAAAGGCCGCCCCGATGCCGAAGAGAAAGAAGAAAAGCCCGGTCAGGAGGGCGAACCGGTTGGTGGTGGCGATGTTTTCATCGATCGATTCCATGGGGCGGGTGACCAGCAGAAAGGTGTTCCCGTCTATGCGGTAGAACATGGTCAGGGCGAAGGAGCCCATCTGGGGGGATATCATCTTTTTGAAGACGTACTCTCCCCGCCCTTCCAGGCGGATGATCTCGCCGATCAGCGGGTCGGGAAGGGGGAAGCGGGGAGTATCGTTCCGGTCCATGGGCTCCGGCTCCCGGGGGGGAGGGGCGGGCCTTTCGGGGTTCCCCTCCTCGATCCTCCCCTCGTCGGTCAGGTAGAGGGCGATGCGGAATCCCCGTGTGTACTCAAGATTCGCCGTCACCCCTGCGAAGGACTCCCGGTCCCCCGCATAAAGACCGGTCAGCTGGGTGCAGAGGTCCCGGAAGAGACGCTCCTGCTTTTTCAGGTAGAAGGGTTTGTAGAACAGGGTGGTCAGGAGGATGGTAAGGAGGACGAAGAGCAGGGTCAGGGCGCTGATCCAGGCGAATATCTTGACCCTTATGGTCGCCTTCACCCCTCCGCCTCAAAGCGGTAGCCGAAGTTCCGCACCGTCTTGATGCAGTCCGCGCTGCTCCCCAGCCGCTTCCTCAGCTTCTTGATATGGGTGTCTATGGTGCGCATCCCCTTGTAGTACTGGAAATCCCAGACCCGGGCCAGTATCTGATCCCGGCTCAGGGCCCGGTCCCGGTTCTCTGTGAGGAGGAGGAGAAGCTCGTACTCCTTGGGGGGCAGGTCAAGCCTCACCCCGTCCAGGCTGGCGTATCGGGCCTGCCTGTCAATGGTCAGGGGGCCCGCCGTCAGTATGCCGGGGGAGAGCCGTTTCTTCTCCAGAGCCTTGATCCGGGCGATGAGGGCCCGGGGGCTGAAGGGCTTTTTGATATAGTCGTCCGCCCCCAGATCAAATCCGAAAACCTCGTCGTTTGTCTCCACCCGGGCGGTGAGCATGAAGATGGGCACGTCCGACTCCTTGCGGATCCGGCGGCAGACCGTCCAGCCGTCCAGGTCGGGCATCATCACGTCCAGAATGACCAGATCGATATCGGGATGGCTCCGGAATAGGTCAAGGGCCTGGGCGCCGTTCTCCGCCTCCAGACTCTGGTAGGCCTCCTTCGTCAGGTAATCGGTGATGAGATCCCGTATTCTTTTTTCGTCATCGGCGATCAGTATTTTCATACCCTAAGAATAACATTTTTTTACCGGCCTTTCATCATTCCCGGGAAAAGTCACACAGATTTCACAGGGCCGCCCCCGGGCTTACAAAATCACCGGTTAGCATGGAATCCCAAGGAGCAACTATGCGAAAGATTATCCCATTACTTATGTTGTCGGCTCTGGCCGCGGGATTCATGTCCTGCCGGAGCGACGCCCGGACAAACCCTCCCGAAGGGGAACGGGGGAATCCGGGGGAGATGAAAGAGAAACCCGGGAAAGAAGAGGGGGGAGAGGAGATCCTCATGAAGCTGGAGAACTTTCTCCGCTTTGAAGGGGAGATCCCCGCCATGGCCCTGACCGAGGAGCAGAAGGAGGGGATCCTCCCGGTCCTGGTGGAGTGGAAGGGGGTACTTGATTCAGGCAAAAAGGCGGACGGCAGCAGTTACTCCGACCGCATCGCCGCCCTGCTGACCGAAGATCAGAACGCCTACGATCCCTTTGACTCCCGGGGCAGCGGCTCCTCCGGAGCTCCCGGACAGGGTGCGCCCGGACCGGGAGGGCCTCCCCAGGGCGGTCCGGGAACTCCTCCGGGCGATAAGGGTCAGCCCCCTTCCGGCGACATGGGCGATTTCCTGTCCGGGCTGCTGGGCCGTCTGATCGAGCAGCTCTCCTAAACCAGGAGCTCGCCTATCTTCTCGGGGGAGGGCACCTGGCCGGTCAGGACGACCTTCTCGTCGATGACCAGGGCCGGGGTGGACATGACGTTGTACTTCATGATGGAGGGGAGGGAATCCACCTTCGTCACCGTCGCGTCCACCCCCTTTTCCTCCACCGCCTTTTTCGTATTCTCGTAAAGCTTCACACACTTGGGGCATCCCATCCCCAGAATTTTGATATCCATTGTTCCCTTCTCCTTAAAATTCAGTATTCCCCGTCTTTGAGACCTTCGGGAAAGGTCATGATAAAATCCCTGATCATGTCCCGGACCTCCCGGTAGGGGACCATCTTCTCCTCCTCCCCCTCTATGCTTTTGGCCAGAAAGGGGGGATCGGGAAAGCTCTTGTGAACCCGGGTCGTTTTTCCCGGAAAGAGGGGGCAGCTCTCCCGGGCGTGGTCGCAGACGGTGATCACGTAGTCGAAGACCAGATCCATCTTGTGGGCGAGCAGTTCCGATTTGTGCCCCGAAATGTCTATGCCGATCTCCCCCATGGCCCGGACCGCATAGGGGTTGAGGCCGTGGGTTTCTATCCCCGCGGAA
Organism: Spirochaetaceae bacterium; assembly: GCA_003246505.1. GTDB lineage: Bacteria > Spirochaetota > Spirochaetia > DSM-2461 > DSM-2461 > SZUA-368. Next base: position 6,218 of record QKAI01000241.1, read on the forward strand.
TGCACCTCGTAGAGGTCTCCCTTGAGTTCCCGGGCCAGGCCCTCCGCCATCTGGCTGCGGCAGGAATTGCCCGTGCACAGAAACAGAATCCTCTGTTTTGCCATTTTCATCTCCTCATCATTCTATTTAAAGGACGGCGTTGAAAAGCCATCCGGCCAGGGTGAAAAAAACCAGAAGCATGAGAAAGAAAATCAGGAGCAGCTTCGGTTTCATAACCTGTTTCAGCATCATGAATTCGGGAAAGCTCGCCGCCACGGTGCTCATCATGAAGGCCATGGCGGTCCCCACGGGGAGTCCCTTGGCCAGCAGGGTCTCTATGACCGGGATGATGCCGCTCGCCCCGGAGTAGAGGGGAATCCCCAGAAAGACCGCCGCGGGCACGCTCCACCACTGGCCCTCCCCCAGATTGTCCAGGATGAACCGGTCGGGCACGAAGCCGTGGAGGAGCGCCCCGAGGCCCACACCGATCAGGACCCATTTCCAGATGCGGCCGAAGATCTCCTTCACCTCCGCCCGGGCGAACTCCCTTCTGTCGGCGAAGGTCAGCTTGGGAGCGTCCCCGGGTTTCCCCGGGCCGACATCCTCCCGGCCCTCTCCCAGGGCCCTCGCCTGTTCCCCGATTCCGGTGAGATAGCGTTCCGCCCCGATCCGGTCAATGAAAAAGCCCCCCGCCATGCCGGCCAGGAGCCCCGTGGCGATGTAGACCAGGGTGAATTTGATCCCCAGGAGGGATCCCAGGAGGACGATGGCCACCTCGTTGATCATGGGGGAGGTGATGAGGAAGGCCATGGTGATGCCCAGGGGGATGCCGGCGCTGGTGAAGCCCAGGAAAAGGGGGATGCTGGAGCAGGAGCAGAAGGGGGTGACCGATCCGAAGAGGGTCGCCAGAAAGTAGGCCGCCCCCCGGGTCTTCCCGGAAAGGAAATCCCTGATGCGCTCCGTGTTCAGTCCCGCCCGCACCAGGGCGATGAGATAGATCATGACCACCACCAGGAAGTAGATCTTGGTGACGTCCTCTATGAAAAAGTGGACCCCCTCGCCGAGCCGGCTGCCCGGCTCCAGGGAGAAAAGGCGGTAGGCCAGGACATCCGCCAGAAGGGTGAATATTTTAAACAAGGCAGCAGCCCTCCCCGTTGTTGACCGAATCGATGCAGGAGAGGAACCGTTCCAGGCAGGTGAAGCGCAGGGTGTAGTAGATGTGCCGCCCCTCCCGGGAGTCCTCCACGATGCCCGCCTTCTTAAGCCTCTCCAGATGCCGGGAGAGGGTGGAGATGTTGATTCCCATCCTATCCTGAATGTCGCAGACGCACAGGGGGGACTGTTCGGAAAGCACCGAGGTAATCCTCAGCCTTTCCGGGTGGGCCAGGGCCTTGAGAATCTCCGCCCTCGTTTCGTATTTATCGGATTTTCCTTCGCTCATAGGGGCAAAATAAGGATATTTTACAAAAACGTCAACTGTCGAAGGGGTGATATTTGCAAAAAATGTAAAATATTGCTTTTACCTGGGGGCGAAGGGGCGGATTCCCTCCACCCGGGCCAGGGTTTCCAGACTCCGGCGGATGCCCTGCTCAGAGGGTATCTCCAGGGCCACCGTGCTGCCCGGGCAGTGGCGGCGGCGGAGGCGGACCATCTCCGCCCAGTCGATGGAGCCGTCCCCCAGGGGGGCGTGGGCGTCCCTGTCCCCGGCGTTGTCGTGCCAGTGGTTGTGGATGGTGCGGTCTCCGAAGGCGGCGTACCACCCGGCGAAGGGGATCTCCCCGAAGGCGGACATGTGCCCCGCGTCCATGCAGAAGCCCAGCCGGGGATGGCCGATTCTCCGGCCGATCTCTTCGAGGAAAAGGGTGTTCCTGTCGTGGATGTTCTCCAGGGCCAGGGAGGGGCCGGCCGGATCGAGGAGCTCCTCCAGGAAGGGGACGAAGTCGTCGGCCATGCGCTCCAGCTCCCGAGGCCCGTCGTTCCCCTCGTCGTAGCCGGAGTGGATGATCACCGTGGCGCACTCCAGTTCCCCGGCGGTATCCACGGCCCGGCGGATCAGATCCCGGGACCGGGAACGAAGGGCTCTGTCGGCGGAGTGGGGGACGATCCGGCGGAAGGGGGCGTGGAGGGTCCTTCCCAGGTTCAGGGGCAGGACGGTCTCCCTTATCAGGGCCACCCGCCGCTCGTACTCCCCCCGGTCCTCCAGCACATCCTCCCGGCAGAAATCGCCCAGTTCTATCCCCAGGCCGAATTCTCCGGCCAGGGCGAGGTACTCCCCCATAATCTCCCAATGGGCTCTCATCATGATGTTTCCCAGGTCAAGCATGGCACCATGGTAAGAGTTTTCCCGGGAAAGGGAAAGCCCCCGGGGGAGAATTAACCGAAGTCTGATCGGAAGGATCAGGCCAGCAGGCGGTGGGCCTCCTCCATGAGGGGGGGGATGTCCAGCTTGTACTCGCACCAGGGGGAGCACTGGCCGCAGGCGATGCACTCCTCCGCCCCCCGTTCAATCTCCCCGTAGGCGGCTCTGAGGGGCTCCGTGCTCTGCCCGAAGCCCTCGGCCATTTTATACCGGGCGGCCAGGGCCAGAATCTCCGGGAAATTGATCTCCCGGGGGCAGGTAAACTTCTCCAGGCAGTGGGTGCACTCCCGGCAGGTTCCCTCGATCAGACCGGATACCTTGGCCGCCTCCCCTATCAGAACGGCCTGTTCCGCCTCCGAAAGGGGGGTCATTTCGGACACCCGCAGATTCTCCTCCAGCTCTTCCGGGAAGCGGCAGCCCGCGTCCACCGTGGATATCCAGGGGCTGGAGAGGCAGAAGCGCAGCCGGTTCGCCGGGGAAATGTCGCAGTAATCCTTAAAAATCTTCGTCCGTTCCACCATGCCGTTTCCCGCATAGGCCTTCATATTGATCAGGGCGATGCCCTCGTCGTGGATCCTTTTGAAGAAATTGCCGTACCCCTTCTGATCCTGTCCGAAGGAGGGGGAGAAGAGATTGTAGGGGAGCTCCACCACCTGGAAGACTCCCGTATCAAGGGCTTCGGCGATGCACTCCTCGTGGCCCGTATGGCTGGAGAAACCCAGGTAGGTGAAGAGGCCCTCATCCCGGCGCTTCAGGGCGTGCTCAATCACCCCGGAGGAGGCGATCTCGTCCCAGCGCTCCCGGGAGATGCCGTGGAAGAAATAGACCAGGCGGATCTCGTTCTTCCCCATGAGGATCTCCCCCTTCGGTCCGGCGGTCAGGCCCAGCTTCCTGCGGGAGAGGCTCAGATGCTCGTCAAAGGCGTCGGGGTTGTAACCGTGGCCCTTGGTCACGATGATCAAAGGCTCGGTCAGGTCCGTCCGCCGGGCCACCTCCTGGCCCACGATGATTTCGCTCTCCAGTTCCTTCCCGTCCCCGGTTGTGCCGTTATAGGCCCGGGCCGTATCGATGAGGTTGATCCCCCGGTCCAGGGCATGGTTGACCAGGGCCCGGGCTTCCTTCTCCGAGGGCAGCATGCGCAGATTCATCGCCCCGAGGCTGACCTGGGTCACATGCAGACCTGTCTTTCCAAAGGGTCTTCTTTTGATGAGGTTCACGGTTTTCTCCTTGTTATTCTATAAAATCAGTAACTGTCCCGTCCGGCCAGCTTGTAGTCGGCCAGCTTGAGCTTGAAGGGGATGTCTATGCCGTAGGGGCAGACGCGGCTCGTCTCCGGATCCAGTTCCATATCTCCCTTTACCTTGAGCCGGGCATACTCCTCCCGGGCCCTGTCCTGGGTGCCGAACCAGAATCGCAGCCGGTCTCTCAGGGCGAATTCGGCGGTGTCCTCCATCTGCCCGGTCCTCATCTGCCTGTCGTAGATCCCCTCCAGACGGAAGATGTCCCGGGCCCGGAATCCCTCCGGCCCCAGATTGTCGCAAATGGCGCACTGGCGGCAGACGTACTTTCCCAACTCCGGGGCGCAGGTCCTGATCATGCCCATGGCCGATTCGTCCAGGGGGACGAAGTTATCCGCCAGATCCATATCCAGCTTCACCATCTCCCGGTTGTTCATTCCCGTGACCACGAGGGAGACGGGGAGGGAGAAGGCGTAATTGAAGGCGTCCTCCGCATTGCGGTAGAGCAGGCCGTCGGCCAGGGGCTTCATGAGGATGATGCCCACCCCCTTCCCGTTCGCCAGGGGCACCAGCTCGGTCAGGAGTTCGGGGTAGTTGTTCACGTCGTAGTAGTTCAGAGTGGCCATGACCACCTCGAAGGGGGCCCGGTTCAGGGCCTCGATCAGAATGTCCGGCTGGCCGTGCATGCTCAGGCCGATATGGCCGATCTTTCCTTCGGAACGGAGTTTCTCCGCCTCCTCAAAGGCTCCCCCCGGGGCGAGAATCTTATCCAGTTCCCCCCTGTTGGCCACCCCGTGCATCAGGAGAATATCCACGTAATCCGTATTCAGGTTTTCAAGGCTCTTCTCCACAGTTTCCCGGCAGCCCTTCCCGTCCCGGCCCCCGGTCTTGGTGACCAGAACGTACTCGCTCCGGCGGTGTCCCACGGCGGCGCCGATCTTTCTTTCCGACTCCCCCTGGCCGTAGCTGAAGGCGGTCTCAATGTAGTTGCCCCCCCGGTCCAGGTACTCGTTCAGAAGAAACGTGGCCTCCGACTGGGGAATCTCCAGAAGGTGGAATCCCCCGAATCCCAAAAGGGAAACCTCCAGTCCGGTTTTGCCTAATTTTCTCATTTCCATAACAAACCTCCTTGTGAGACACCAGTCCCCGGGGTATTTCAATCCCCCAGAAGACTTTCCAGATTTATCGTTTTTATTACCTCTTCCACGGAGAGACAGTTGAGAATTTTCAGATACCAGGGGTAGCGGTTCTTCGTTTCCGGGAGCCGGGCGTGCAGGTCCATCTCGGAAAAATAGGCCTTGGTCTGATCCAGCACGTCCTCCACGAGAAGGCCCAGGGCCTCACCCTTGTCCGCCCCCTGTCCCCGGGCGCCGATCTCCTTAAGGGTTATGACCGTCCTGCCCTGTTTCTCTTCTACCAGGGGGGCGTACTCCCAGCGGGAGAGGAGGACTTCGCACAGATCGGGGTGGAGGAGCATGGCCGAACGGGAACAGGCGCAGCGCTTGTTATCCCGCAGGAATACGGTCTCGTAGTGGTTCGAAACCAGATCCATCACCTCCGCCTGGCGGGTACGCATTTCCGCCATGCCGAATACTTTTTTTTCCAATCGTTCCTGTAAGGTATCCTGGCCCATAGGACATTATATGTCTCATATGTACATATTGTCAAGTTTTCCATGGGCTTCGGTTGCGGTTCGGCTCTGTTTCGGCCCGTTTCCCCTCGTGGAAAACCCTGTTGTTGCTACCTGGCCGGGGGAATTTTTCTTCCGCTCCTCACATGGTGCTTTGCACCTGTTCGTTGGGAGGGCAGTAGGATTGTTTATGCGCCCTAGGGGTGCTCTGCATCTGTTCGCTCGGCGGGGTCAGCGCTTTTTCTTCATGTCATACATCAGGCGGTCCGCCTGCTGCAGGTCCTCCACCAGGGTGTCGTTCAGCTCCTGTATGCCGTAGGAGAAGCCGATCTTCTCGTCGGGGATGAGGGCTCTGAGGCTCTGTCCGATCCGTTCCATTATCATCTCCCCCTCCTGCCGGCTGGCCTTTTTGATGAAGAGAATGAATTCGTCCCCCCCGAAGCGGATGAGGCAGTCCTCTTTTCTCAGGTTCTCCTGGAGGATGCGGACGAATTCCTTGAGCAGTTTGTCCCCTTCCAGGTGGCCGTAGGTGTCGTTGTAGTACTTGAAATTGTCCAGGTCTATGACGGAGATCAATTCGTATTCGGCGGGATCGATATTGTCCAGTCTGCGCCGGTTGCTGGCTCCGGTCAGAGGGTCTATCCGGGTTTCCTGGGTCAGTTTGTCCCTGTGCCGGCTCATCTGGTTATAGAAGAGGATGAGATTGTAGCCGTAGAGCAGGATGGCGATCATCAGAATATTCTGCAGGACGAAGGGCCAGGATAGTTTGAACATGAGTATGGCCATGCCTTCCAGTACGGAGAGGAGGAGCATGAGTATAACCAGGGAAAGGAATTTCTCCGAGGGGAGTCCTAACTTCCCGGTGCTTCTGAGGGCGGCGGCGAGGATATTTACGATCAGGACGATATCCAGGTAGGGCAGGAGGATCCTGACCCGGTTCAGATCCAGCACGCCTATGGCCGTAATCGCCAGCAGGGTGGGTATGAGGAGCAGGCAGGCCAGTCTGCCGGCACGGCGGGCCCGGTGTTCCGTGTAGAGGTAGAAGAAGAGGGTGGATAGAAATCCGGAGGAGTAGAAGATTTTCTTAAGGATAACGTAAAGGGCGGGCGGTCCCAGGGTTTCGTAGAAGAGGTAATCGGAGAAGTACAGGCTTGCCAGAATGATGGCCAGTCCCAGGCTCAGGTTCCCGTTTCTCTCGCCCCTCTGCTTCTCTTGGATCAGCAGGAGCAGCACTCCCATGGTGATGCCCCCTCCTATGAACATCATCAGGAGGGTGTTGTAGATGAAGTTGTGCAGGGTCTTCCGTCTCAGAACGGTGGTTCTGTCCGCCAGATAGGGGGTCCGGCCGATGCTCAGGGAGTAATGTCCGGTGACCTTGAGGGTGATGACATCGGTCCCGTCGGGGGACCTGGGGAGTTCCACGGAATGGAAGCAGTTCCAGAAATTGCCCGTGCCCCGGTCCCCGTCTCCCAGGGTATGGATCAGGCTGCCGTTCCAGTAGACCTGGAGGGAGGTCACGTCGGGCCAGACCAGGGCCAGAGTGGTGTAGGGAGATGGTTCGGGGATGTAGCTGAGACTGGCCCGGAAGGGGGCGCTCAGATTCCGGTGCAGGGGGAGATATATGGTTTCCGGTTCGCCGGTTTGGGGCTGCAGCCGCCAGGGGCCTTCCAGGATCTGCCCCGTTTCTCGCAGGGGGATCGCCATCAGGAACAGGAAGAAAAGAAAGATCAGAAGGGATGTCCCCAGTTGCTTAAGGAAAGGGGCCAGCATTTTTTACCTCGGTTCAGATAAGAATGTATCCCCCCCTTTCTCTCCTGTCAACAAAAAAACACGGGACAATGCTTCCAATCCTTTTCTCCCCTTCCAAAGAAGGGGCGCCTCTACTATAATAGGGGTATCGTATAAAGAAGGGTGCCCTTGGATAATATTTTTGTGGAACTGGAAGAGCGGGATATTCTTTCTCTCAAATGCGAGAGGGCCCTGCTCATAGAGATTCAGGAGGCGGACGAATCCGCCCCGGAGGCGGAGTCCCATCTGCGGGAGCTGGAAAGTCTTGTCATGACCATGGGGATTCCCGGTGTGGAGTCGGTTGTCATCAAGCCCCGGGAGAAGAAATCCGGCTGGCTTCTGGGCAAGGGCAAGCTGGAGGAGATCGCCGATCTGGCCGCAGAGGTTCAGGCGGACCTCCTGGTCTTCGATACGGATCTGACCCCCACCCAGCAGCGCAATCTGGAGCGTCACTTCAATCTCTGCGTCATAGACCGGCAGGAGGTCATCCTGGATATTTTCGCCGACCGGGCCTCCACCCGGGAAGCGACTCTCCAGGTGGCCCTGGCCCGCATGGAGTACTCCCTGCCCCGGCTGACCCGGGCCTGGACCCATCTCTCCCGCCAGAGGGGAGGGGCCAAGGGGACCAGGGGCAAGGGGGAGACCCAGCTGGAGACGGACCGCCGGATGGTCCAGAACCGGATAGGCAAACTCAAGAAGGAACTGGAAAAGGTCAAGCAGACCCGCAACCTGCAGCGCAAGAAACGTTCCGAGAGGCCCGTTCCCTCCATCGCCATAGTGGGCTATACCAACGCGGGCAAATCCTCCCTGCTCAACTGCATCACCGGGTCGGACGTGCTGGTGGAGGACAAGCTCTTCGCCACCCTGGACCCCACCACCCGGCGCCTGAAAATGGAGGGGGGCCGGGAGATCATCCTCACCGATACGGTGGGCTTCGTCCGCAAATTGCCCCACAATCTGGTGGACGCCTTCCACTCCACCCTGGAAGAGGCGGTGCTCGCCGATATCATCATCCAGGTGGTTGACGGCTCCTCAAGGGAGTACAAAAGCCACATCGAGACCACCATAAACGTCCTGAACGAACTGGGGGCCTCCCGGGTCCCCCGGCTCCTGGTCTTTAACAAGATGGACCTGGGCGATGCGGTAAGCCAGAGGCAGGAGCTGGAGATCGCCTATCCGGACGCCCTGTTCATCTCCGTACGGGGGGAGCTGGGCCTTAAGGAGCTGGAGGAGACCGTGGGGAAGGCCCTGGACGAGATGCAGCAGCTGACCACCCTGCTCATTCCCTCCGACCGGTGGGACCTGGTGGCCCAGCTGCACCGCACCAGCACCGTGGCCGGGGAGGACTACGTGGACGAGGGGGTTCTCATCCAGGTCTGGCTGACGGGCAGGGACAGAAATCAGCTGAATCAATATATCCGCAAAGAAGGGTAAGCGAAAGGCGCCTGTCCGCCGATAATCGAAGGGACAGGGAGGGAACGTGAACGGAAAAAAACAAAAAAGCCCCTATCTTCGGCTCCTTCTGGTCCTTCCCTTCCTCTTTACCTGCACCCTTCCCCAGAATCCGGACGTCTCCGACATAACCGCCGCCGAAACTCCCGCGGAGGAGGCCGCCGCCGATCTCTCCCGGGAGACCCGGGGGGAGCTGGTCCGGGGGGATAACCTCATAGACATGCTGCTCCGGGAAGGCCTGGAGGGGGAGCTGGCCAACGCTCTGGTCCTGGCCGTGGCCCCCCATGTGGACATGGTCCGGCTTCAGCCGGGGCAGCGGGGGTTCTTTACCTACGGCTGCGACGGGGTTCTGGTGAAATTCCAGTTCGAGGAGTCCGACGGCACCCTGGTGGAAGCCCGCCTGGAGGGGGAGGATATCCTGGTGGACATCAAGCACCCCCTCCTGACCACCCGGGTCGTTCTGGTAAGGGGCACCGTGGAATCCAGCCTCTACAACGCGGCGGTGGACTGCGGCATGCCCCTGAACGTTTTCATGGATATGATACAGCTCTTCTCCTTTGACGTGGATTTCCAGCGGGACATCTACCGGGGGGATTACTTCGACGCCGCCTACGAGGTGGTCTACAACGGGAGGGGAGAGGTCTCGGGCTACGGGGAAGTGGTCATGGCCCGGCTCTTTACCCGGGGTGCCGCGGAGGAGCACCACTGCTACCGCTACGTCAAGCTGGACGGCACCCGGGACTGGTACGACGACGACGGGGGCACGGTCAGGAAGGAGCTCCTCAAGACCCCCATCAACGGGGCCTACATCTCCTCCGGGTTCGGAACCCGGGTCAGCCCCATTACCGGATACTCCCACAAGCACAAGGGGGTCGATTTCGCCGCCCCCCAGGGCACGCCCATCCTGGCCTCGGGCAAGGGGACCATCACCTACATCGGCTGGAGCGACGTCTACGGCTGGTACATCCAGCTCCGCCACACCAACGGGTACTCCACCCTGTACGGCCATATGAGCGCCTTCGCCAAGGGCATGCGCCTGGGATCCTTCGTGGACCAGGGTCAGACCATAGGCTACGTGGGATCCACGGGCATGTCCACGGGCCCCCACTGCCACTACGAAGTCATTTATTACGGATCCAAAATCAATCCGGCCACCATGAAATTCCCTCCCGGGGAGTCTCTGAAGGGGGACGATCTGGCCCTCTACCAGCTGGAACGGAAATCATTAATTTCATCATTTTTCTGATAAATTCCTACCGGGGAGGTATATTTTTAACCATGGGAACGAGAAAAACGGGCGTAATGCTGTTACTGCCCCTGATTGTCATTTTAGTCGGCTGTTCCACCATGAGAACGGAAAGCCAGGCCGGAGCGGAGGCCCTCTCCCTGACCGGCCGCGTCAACCGGGGGGAAGCGGATATCCTGACAGGAACATCCTCCCGACCCTTTCTCTTCGAAAGCGAAATCCTGCCCACCGAGGCCATGCTGAACGATCTGTGGCAGGGGCTGGTGGACGCGGGGGTGACCTTTGACGACCCCCGGGTCCGGGAAGTCCGTCTTGTGGACGGGGAGAGCTACCGGGTCTTCGCCGACTCCTGGGAAGTGGAAACCTGGTTCAAAAACTACGTGAAAGAGCCGGCCTATCTGGTCTTCCTGGATACGCGGGACCAGCAGCTGGTCATCGTCCTGGACCGCAGCAAAAAGAACAAACGGCCCTACCTGGGCTTCGGGGAGGTGGGGCGATGAGAAGGATACTGACACTGCTGGTCCTGACGGCACTGGCCTTTCCCCTCCTGGCGCTTTCCGGGGAGATCTCCTACCTGGAAGGGGCGGTGGACATCAAGCCCGGCGGGGGCGAGCTGGAATGGGCCGATTTCGGAACTCCCGTGAGTGAGGGGGACTCGGTCATCACCGGCAGGGACGGCTACTGCGAGATCGAACTTGAAGGGGGCTCCACGGTCACCATCCAGGCGGATACGGTCTTCTCCTTCGGCCGGGGCACCGTGGGATCCTCCCAGCCCCAGAACGTCTTCTCCTGCGCCGTGGGGCAGATCTCCTATAAATTCAACAACCTGACCGACGAGCCGGTCATCGCCACACCCTCCGCGGTCTGCGGCATCCGGGGCACCGCCTTCACCGTCATGACCGGGGCGGACGGCTCCTCCCTGTTCATCGTCTCCGAAGGGGAGGTGGAGGTGGAATCCATGGGGCGCCGGGTCTCCCTGACCCTGGACGAGGCGGTGGAAGTCGCCTCCGGCGAAGCCCCCGGGGAGAAATACCCCGTCCTCTCGGGCAGTCTGGACTACGCGGGCTGGCTGGACAGGGCGGAAGAGAGCGCCCTGGCCGATCCGTCGGCCACCGTGGAGACCCTGACCGACACGCTGGTGTACTATATTTCCGAGATGGACCGGTATTATGCGCTCTGGCAGAATGGAATAGTGCAGAGGGATGAACTTATCTCAAAGGTGAGAAAGCTGAGGGAGGAAGGTAAGGATTTGGAAGCCGATGATCTCTACAATCGGACCCTGCAGCCCCTTATCGAAAATATTCTAGCCTTTGGACTGAATGTTCGCTACTATTCCCTATCAGCCCTCTCTCTCCGGC
>QKAI01000158.1 GCA_003246505.1 Spirochaetaceae bacterium
GTATGGTGACGGGGGAGTTGTCCCCGTTGGTCTCCATGATGTCCGCCATGTGGGCCCACCACCGCTGAACCACCGGATCCGATCCCAGGTCCTGGGAGCCGGAGTCCCCGGAAATTTTCTGCACCCCGAAGAGGATGTTCGTCTCCTCGTCCAGGAAAATGGAATAATCCGATACACCCGTGCCCCTTATCAGGGTCACGAGTTCGGGCCAGATCTCGTCGTGCCGCTTTTTATACTCCGCGGCGAAGCCCGGCTTGAGCTTCATTTTAAAGGCAAATCGTTTCATAACTCTCCTACAGGCCTTTCTGCTGATTCTTCAGTTTACGCCAGGATTTGAGCATGTTCAACAGTTCCGGGATGAGAACGGCGCCGATAAGGAGAAAGCCCGTGGTGATGATCATCACCTTGGCGGAGAGGTTCAGAAGGCCCATGCCGAACTTCAGGTAGCCCAGAAGGAATACGGCTATGATGACCCCCACGATGTTCCCCTTGCCCCCGGTGATGGAGACGCCCCCCAGAACGACCAGGGTGATGGCCTCCATTTCGTAGCCCGTGGCGATGTTGGGCCGGGTGCTGCCGATGCGGGAGGTGAGAAGGACTGCGGCTATGCCCGCGAAGAGGCCGTTCAGGGCCATGTTCATGAACCGGATCCGGCTGACCGGGACCCCGGAGAACCGGGCGGCGGTCAGGCTGTTCCCCACAGCGTAGAGCTTGCGCCCGTAGGTTGTCCTGTGGAGGACGAAGCCCATGACCGCGGCCAGGATGACGAACAGGAGGAGTTCGAAGGGCACCAGGGATTCCCCCACGTAACCCTGTCCGAAGTAGCCGAAGCTTTCCGGATAATGGGTGTAGGCCTGATCCTCCAGTACGGCCTGGGAGATCCCCCTGAAGAGGGAGGAGCTGCCCAGGGTAACGGCGATGGCGGGGATCTTGAGCCCCGTGACCATGAGGCCGTTGATAACCCCCGCCAGAAGTCCCACGGCCAGGCCGACCAGGACGATCTCCGGGGTGTCCGCCCCCTTGGAGGAGGCGAAGCCCATGGAGAAGGAGGAGAGGGCGATGATGGACGCCACGGATATGTCGATGTCGCCGCACATGATGACGAAGATCATGGGCAGGGCCAGAATCGCCTTTTCCATGAAGTTGAAGGTGGTGTTCATCAGGTTGAAGTAGTCGAGGAAGTGGGGGCTGGCGTTGGAGAAGTAAACCACCACCGCCAGGAAGAGCACCACCAGGATGAACTCCCACCGGGTCGCCAGATCGATCATCCTCTCCTTGAGACTTGTTTCGTTGATCAGCCGGGTCTGGCTGACGTGTTCCATAGAATTGCCCATTACCGTCTCCTTCCTGCCAAGAGTTTTCTGTCGTTTCTCTGCTCCATGAGCACGTTGGCCACGATGGCCGCCAGGACGACGAAGCCCTGTATGCCCATCTGGAAGAAGGGGGACAGGTTGACCACGGGCAGGGCGTTATTGATGATGCCCAGGAAGAGGGCACCCATGACAACCCCGGTCAGGGTGCCCGCCCCTCCGGCAAGGCTCACGCCCCCCAGGACGCAGGCGGCCACGGTCTGCAGTTCGAATCCGGTGGCCGTCTCGTTCACCGCCGCGGCGTAGCGGGCGGTCCACATGACCCCGGCCAGGCCGCAGAGGGCTCCGGCGACGGTGAAGACCATGAAATTGACCTTCCTCTCGCTCACTCCCACGAAGTGGGCGGCGGTCTTGTTGCCCCCCACCGCATAGATCTCCCGTCCCGACCGGGTATAGCGGATGAAGTAGAACATGACCGCGAAGACCGCCACGGCCCAGAGGGTCAGGTTCGGGATTCCCAGGAGCTTGCCCTTGGGAATGTTCATGTAGGCCTCGGTCATCTCGTGGGCGGTGACCCACTGGCCCTTGCTCAGGACGAAGGTGAATCCCCGGAAGATGCTCATGGTCCCCAGGGTCGTGATGACCGGGGGGACCTTGCCGAAGGCCACGCAGGCCCCGTTGAAGGCGCCCAGGGCGGTACCGATGAGTATGCCCAGAAAGATGAGAAGAACCACGGGGATTTCCGGGTTGTACTGGTTGAGCATGGATACGGCCATGCCGGAAAAGGCGATGGTGGATCCCACGGATAGGTCGATGCCCCCGGTGAGGATCACGAGCAACTGCCCCGAGGCCACCATGATGAGGATGGCCGTGTCGTTTATGATTCTCTCGATATTCTTAAGCGCGAGAAAGGAGGGCGCCCGGAACGAGATCGCTATGAGCAGCACCGCCGTGAGCAGAACCAGGTTCAGCTCACGGTTTTGCAGGATTTTCTCCATTTTTTTATTCATTTTTTCTCTCCCCGGCCATGACCGGTGGCGGCCAGAATGATATTGTCGCTGTCCGCTTCATCCCTGTTCATGACCGCGGTGACCTTGCCCTCGTGCATGATCACGATCCGGTCGGACATGCCCAGGATCTCCGGCAGTTCGGAGGAAACCATGATGACCGCCAGGCCCTCCGCGGCCATTTCGGAAATGAACTCGTGGACCGCCGCCTTGGTGGCCACGTCGATTCCCTTGGTCGGTTCGTCCAGGATGAGGATCTGGGGATTGGTGGCGAGCCACTTGGCCAGGACCACCTTCTGCTGGTTCCCTCCGGAGAGGGTGTTGGCGTTGACCTTCCAGCTGGCCGCCTTGATCTCCATCTTGTTGCCGTACTCCTCGGTCACCCCCCTCTCTTTCCGGGAGTTGAGCACCCCGAAGGAGCTGAGCCCGTTGATCTGGGGGAGGGTGATGTTGTGGGAGAGGCTCATCTCCAGGATGGCCCCCTGTTCCTGCCGGTCCTCCGGGACATAGGCTATGCCCTTGCGCATGGCCAGCCCGGGGGAGGCCATCTCCAGGACTTCGCCCTTGAGGGTGATTTTCCCGGCGGACTTTTTGTCGATGCCGAAGATGGTGCGCATGACCTCCGAGCGACCCGCCCCCACCAGGCCGAAGAATCCAAGGATCTCCCCCCGGTGAAGGTTGAAGGAGACGTCGGAGAAGTAGCCGGGCAGGGAGAGTCCCTCCACGTCCAGGATGGATTCGCCGATTTTGGGATCCTTCTTGGGGTACATCTGATTGAGGGAGCGTCCCACCATCATCCGGACGATCTCGTCGATGGAGGACTTGGGAACCTCCCCCTCGCCGATGTACTGGCCGTCCCGGAAGACCGTAAAGTAGTCGCAGATCTCAAATATCTCGTCGAATTTGTGGGATATGAAGACGATGGCCTTCCCGTCGTTTTTGAGCTGGCGGATGATCTTGTAGAGCTCCTCCACCTCCTTGAGGGAGAGGGCCGAGGTGGGCTCGTCCATGATGACCACCTCCGCGTCCACGGAGAGGGCCTTGGCGATCTCCACCATGTGCCGCTGGGCGGTCCCCAGATTCTTTATGAGCGTGTCCGGGGAAATGTCCAGTTCCAGTTTATCTAAAAGCTCCGCCGTGTGGCGGGTCATGGCTTTCCAATCCAGCATCCCCGATTTCTTTCTCAGGTGATGGCCCATGAAAATGTTTTCCGTAACGGTCAGTTCGGAGAACATGGACGCCTCCTGGTGGATGGCTACCACTCCCGCGGCCTGGGCGTCGTGGGACGTTTTAAATTGAACAGACTTGCCGTTTCTGAAAATGGTGCCCTTGGTGGGCTGGTACACGCCGGTCATGATTTTGACCAGGGTGGATTTTCCCGCTCCGTTCTCCCCTATCAGGGCGTGAACCTCCCCGGTGCGGATGGTAAAGTCCACCTTGTCCAGGGCTTTGATGCCGGGAAAGTACTTGGCAATGTCCTTAAGTTCCAATACTGTGTTTTTCAAAAGAGTTCTCCCTTGTGTAAGCGAGTCTTTTCCGTGTCAATAATAAATGGTTTTGGGAAGTAACAGGGGGGGAGCAACTCCCCCCCCTGGGAAAAGACTTAGAATATGCTGGCAAACTTGGCGATGTTGTCCTTGTTGAAGACAAAGGGCTCGCCCATGATGGTGTTGCCGTCGGGTCCGATGGTGATGGTGCCCATTCTGCCGGCGTCAACCTTGTCGCCCGCCTTGCCCGCCACGTCCCCTGCGATCATTCTGGCCAGGATGTAGGTGGAGGAGTAACCCAGGTCTACCGGATTCCACAGGGCCATCTGGCCGCAGGTGCCGTTCTCGATGTAGTGCTGCATCTCGGAGGGCAGGCCCAGACCGGTGATCTGAACTTTGCCCTTGAGGCCCTCGTCCTCGATGGCCTTGGAAGCGGCCAGAACGCCGACGGTGGTGGGGGAGATGATGCCGGCCAGATCGGGATATTTCTCGAAGAGGCCCACCGCTTCCCGGTAGCTCTTGTCGGCGGCGTCGTCACCGTAAACGGTGTCTACGATTTCCATGTCCTTGTACTCGGGGGCCTTGATGGCTTCCTTCATGTACTTGATCCACTCGTTCTGGTTGGTAGCCTGGGCGGTGGCGGAGAGGATGGCGATCTTTCCCTTGTAGTTGCAGAGCTCGGCGATAAGCTTGACCTGCTGGGAACCGATCAGCTTGGAATCGGAGGGTGCCAGCGCGACTTCCCGGCCGCCGGCGGAGATGTTGGAGTCAAAGGAGATGACCCGGATGCCGGCCTTCATGGCCTTCTTGGTAACGGGGATCAGGGCGTCGGGGTCATTGGCGGAGATGGCGATGCCGTCCACTTTCTGGGCGATCAGGGTCTCGATGATTTCGATCTGCCCCTCGGCGGTGGCGGAGCTGGGTCCCATGTAGATGGATTCCACGTTGCCCAGTTCCTCGGCGGCTTCCACGCCTCCGTCGGCTACGGCTTCGAAGAATCCGTTTCCGAGGCTCTTGACGAGAAGAACGATCTTCGTTTTTTCCGCACCCGCAGCAGCCTTGTCCCCGCCGCCGTTGGCGAAAACAAATCCGGAAACCAGAGCCATAAGCAGCATGGCCATGACAATTTTGTTTTTCATAGAATAACTCCTATAAAGATATGATCTGAATTCATGGTAGCACCGGTTTTTCACTTCCACATAGGGTCCTTTTCTACGATAGGGGGCGCAAAACTACGATCGGTACTTTTTCATGAAGTCCGTGGGGCTGATTCCCGTCTCCTGCCGGAAGAGGCCGGAGAAGTAGCGGCTGCTGCCGTAGCCCACCATGTCGGCGATCTCCTTGACCGTGAGGGAGCTTTCGGCCAGCAGCTTCCGGGCGGTCCTCATGCGCAGGTCGGTCAGGTAGCGGGTGAATTTCATGCCCATGTGGTTGTGGAACACGGCGCTCAGATAGTTGGGGGTCACCTGGAGGGAGAAAGCCACCTGGGCGATCCCGATGTCCCGTGTGAACTGCTCGTCGGCGATTCTCCTGGCCTGCTCCGCCAGAAGGGCCCCCCTGTTCTCCGGCAGGGGGCCCTCCCTGCCGTCGGGCTCGTAGCGGCCGTTCCGGATCTCCTCGTACTCCCGGATCCGCTCCCGGGCCTTTTCCAGGGTGGTCCGCAGCTCCTCCGGGGAGGGGGGCTTGAGCAGATAGTCCAGAACGTTCAGCTTCAGGGCTTTCCGGGCGTATTCGAAGTCGGAATAGCCCGTGAGGAGGATCCAGACCGACTCCTCCCTTTCCTCTCCCAGATGCTCCAGGGCTTCCAGGCCGCTCAGGCCGGGCATGCGGATATCGGTGAGCACGATCTGGGGATTCTCCTCCCGGAAGAGGGTCATCAGTTCCGTCCCGTTGGACGCCTCCAGGATCCGGTCGAAGGGGAGGGGAAGGTCGGCGATCATGTCCCGGACCGTATAGCGGATAAGTTCCTCGTCGTCGGCAATCAGCAGGGTCATTCCCGGGATCCCTCCTTGTCTATGATGGTCATGAGGATGGTGGTTCCCTTTCCCGGGGTGCTGTGGATGAGTATGTCCGACCCGGGGTAGGTCATCTTCAGCCGTTCGGTCACGTTCTTGAGCCCCACGTGGGTCTCCGCCTCCGAGGGGTCGAAGCCGCAGCCCGTATCCCGCAGGGTCAGAACGATCCGCCGGTGCCTCTCCCGGTAGTAGATCTCCCCGGTGAGGCTGATCGCCCCCCCCTCCTCCAGGGGCTCCAGGCCGTGGACCACGGCGTTCTCCACCAGGGGCTGGAGGAGAAGGCGGGGGAGGGTGAAACCGTTCAGCTCCGGGGGAATGTCGAAGGAGTAGGAGAGGCGGGCTCCGAAGCGGATCCTCTGGAGCTCGCAGTAGGAGGTGAGGAACTGGATCTCCTCGCCCAGGGTGCCCCGGTGGTCCTGGTTCGTCACGTAGCGGAGCATCTCCCTCAGGGAGAAGATCGCCTCCTCCAGCCGCTTTTTGTCCCCCATGCGGTTCAGCCCGACGAAGCCGTTGAGCACGTTGTAAATGAAATGGGGCTGGACCTGGGACTGGAGGGCGTTGTACTCCGCCTCCCGCTTCTCCAGGACCTCCCGATACTGCATGTGATTGTCCAGGGCCAGGGAGACGTAGTCGGCGTAGTTGTTCATGCGGATGATCCCCAGGTCGGAGAAATTCCTGTCCGGGGTATCGATGCGGGAGGAGATGAGGCCGATAAGTTCATTCCGGACAATGAGGGGATTGGTTATGCTGCTCAGGGGGTCTCCGGCCAGGAGGGACTGGCCCCTGCGCATGGTCGCGAACTCCTCCTCCTCCAGGCGGAAGACACCGGGGAAGTCCCGCTCCCCCTCTCCCTTCTGGACCTTGAGGATCATCTGATGGGTCACCGGGTCGTAGAGATAGACCGCCGCCATTTCCGCCGCCGTATCGTTGACGATGGTATCCGCCACCAGGGCGAGGATCTCCTCCTGGGGGGAGCCCTCCACCAGGGAGGTGCCCATGTCCCTGGTCAGGTTCAGGATCCCGTCTATGTTCGCTTTGAGATCCGCCGTGAGCCCGTTGATGCTGGCCAGGAGCCCGGAAAGCTCATCCTCCCGGCTATCCGGATAGACCACGCTGAAGTCCCCCCGGGCGATGCGGGTGAAGGCCCGGTCCACCAGGCGGATCTTGGATAGGATCTCCCGGGAGAGGATGCGGGCGTAGATGAGGGAGGCCCCCCCGGTCAGCAGGCTGACAAGGATGAAGAGAAGGTAGAGGTCCCTCTCCAGGATGCGGCTCTTTTCCAGGAAGGAGGTGAAGAAGTGGCTCATGAAGCTCTCGAAGGTGTTGGTGAAGTAGTAGGAGGTGTCCCGGAATTCCTGGAAGAAGGGGATCAGCTCCTGGTCGGACTGCATGGTGTTGTAGAGCTGCTCCCCCTCCTGGTTCATCCCCCGCAGGACGAGGAGGATGGAGGACATGGTGGAAAGCTTATCCAGGGCTTTCTGGTTCAGGGTCAGGGCCGTGTCGTAGATATCCTGCAGCTCCTCCTCCTGGAAAATCTCCAGGTCCCGGTTCTCCAGGAACTGGTTGAAGATGACCTGGTAATCCTCCACCGCCTTGAGCCAGGTCTTGTAGGTCGCCAGGGAGCGGGGGGAGTAGGTGAGGGAACGGATCTGCCCGTACATCTGGGGGGCGAAGAGGTCGAAGACGATATCCTTCATGAGGCTCATGACCTTCTGGGACTGGTTCAGCAGCTCCTGGCCCTGGTAGATGGTCTGGTTGAGCCTCTGGAGGCGCTTCGCATTCCAGAGGGACAGCCCGGTTATGGAGATGAGGGAGAAAAAGAGGAGATTGGTCAGAATCAGCAGTTTCCGGCGGATTTTCATGGCTCCCACTATCATAGCATAGTTTTTTTGCCTTTTGCATCTCCCGTTTCCCCTCTCTTACTTGACGGCATCGAGGCCGACGGCGGAATTTAACCGGCGCCGGTCCCTTCGGTCAGAGAAGGGCGGCCAGATATTTTTCCAACTTCTCCGGTGTGACCGTGGGGGCGAAGCGTCTTACCACCTTTCCCTCCCTGTCCACGAGGAACTTGGTGAAATTCCATTTGATGTTTTTTCCGGGAAAACCGCCCTTTTTATCCTTCAAGTAGGAGAAGAGGGGCGACTCCCCGGGGCCGTTGACCTCTATCTTGTCGAAGATCTTGAAGGAAACCCCGAAGCGTCCGGTACAGAAGGACTGTATCTCCCCGTTGTCCCCGGGGGCCTGATTGGCGAACTGATTGCAGGGGAAGTCGAGGATTTCCAGGCCCCGGTCCCGGTATTTTTCGTAAAGAGCCTGGAGCCCCTTGTACTGGGGGGTGAAGCCGCAGCCCGTGGCCGTATTCACAATGAGAAGAACCTTGCCTTTGTAATCGGCAAGGGACATCTCCCTGCCCTGGTTGTCCCTGACGGAAATTTCGTAAATCATATTAACCATCCCTTAAATATATTTTATACGAATGTATTGTACGCAATCGATAATGGGGCGTCAAGGGAATTGCCTTGAAAAATACAATTAAATTGTATAAAATATAGATTATGAATATGAACGATACCGATGAACTGCTGAAACTGGACAATCAGCTCTGCTTCGCCCTCTATGTGACGTCCAAGGAGATAATCCGCCAGTACAAGCCCCTGCTTGACCCCCTGGATCTGACCTATACGGGATACATCGCCATGCTGGCCCTGTGGGAGAGGGACGAGGTCACCGTCAAGGATCTGGGGCAGCGGCTGTACCTGGATTCGGGCACCCTGACCCCTCTTCTCAAGAAACTGGAGAAGCAGGGCTTTGTGGAGCGGGTCAGGGACAGGAAGGATGAGCGGAAGGTCGTCCTGTCCCTTACGGAGAAGGGGCGGGAGCTCAAGGCCCGGGCCGCCGACGTTCCCCGGCAGCTGATCTGCTGCTCCGACATAGACGGGGGCACGGCCCGGAATCTTCTGAAGCTGCTGCACAGCATCATGAAATAAAAAACCGCCCGGCCGGAGGGGGAGTACCCTTCCGGAGGGGCGGTGAAAAAGGGGTCAATAGAAGCGGATGATGATATAGGCGTAGCTGATCACCAGGCTGAGCAGGGTGAGGGGCAGGCCGTATTTGAGGTAGCTGAGGAAGGTGAGGGGGACCCGGTTCTTCTTGGCGAAGCCGAACATGATCACATTGGCCGAGGCGCCTACCAGGGTGCCGTTCCCTCCCAGGCAGGCTCCCAGGGAGAGGCTCCACCAGAGGGGGTTCAGATCCCCGGCGGCATGTCCCGCGCCCACCAGCTTCACCACGGGGATGAAGGTGGCCACCAGGGGGATATTGTCCAGAATCCCGGAGAAAATTCCTGAGAAATAGAGGAGCAGGGAGCTGGTCTCTCTCAGCTGACCCCCGGTCAGTTCTATCATCCATTCGGCCAGGGCGTCGATGATGCCGGCGAACTCCAGCACCCCCACCATGATGAAGAGGCCGATGAAGAAGAGGATCGTGTCCCACTCTATTTTGTGGAGGATCTCCTCTATATCGGTCTCTGACCAGATGATGAGGGCGCAGGCGCCTATGAGGGCTATCACGCTGGGCTCCGTCTCAGTGGCCCCGTGGAAGATGAAACCCAGAAGCACCGCCCCCAGGACGATGAGGGATTTTCTCATGAGCTTTCTGTTGTGGATCATCTTCCTCTCGTCCATCATGAGGATGCGGTCCTTGTTCTCCTGGGTGATGACCAGGGCTTTGCGGAAAATCAGGAGAAGCAGGAGAACGGTCACCACGGAGATGATGAGCACCGCCGGGGCCACGTTCGCCAGGAAGTCCATGAAGGAGAGCCCCGCCGCGGAGCCGATCATGATGTTGGGGGGGTCACCGATGAGGGTGGCCGTACCGCCGATATTGGAGGCGAGGATCTCCGTGATGATGAAGGGCAGGGCGGAAATTTCCATTTGCGTGGTGAGCAGCAGGGTCACCGGGGAGATCAGAAGCACCGTGGTGACGTTGTCCAGCAGGGCCGAGAAGAGGGCGGTGATGAAAAACAGGACGATGAGAAACCGGATCGGCTCCGCCTTGACCGCCTTGGCCGCCTTGATGGCCACGAATTCGAAGACGCCGCACTGCTCGGTGATCTTGACGATCATCATCATGCCCATGAGCAGGAAGATGACGTTCATGTCTATATGCTCTACCGCTTCGTGGAAGGGTATGAAATGGAATACGAGGTAAAAACTGGCTCCCAGGAGAACGGCGATGGCCTTGTTGATCTTCTCCGTGACGAAGAGGGCGTAGATTAATATGAAAATGGCTAATGCCAGAAGTGCGTGTAATGTCATTAGGGCCTCAGCATCCTGTCGATGATCTGTTCGGGGCGGATGACTCCCTTGAGATTGTCCTGGGCGTCCATAACCAGGAGATGCCTCCGGTTGCCCTTGATCATGATGAAGAAAATTTCCGGATAGCTGGCGTCGCTCCGGACAATGTAGGGGCGGAAGTCGCGCATGAATTCCCTGGCCTGGATTTCGTTTTCCCGGCTCCAGAAGAATTTGACCGGTTTGAAATCCTGGATGAGGGAGAGATCGCTCAGGGAGAAGACATAGTCGGGGAAACCCGCCTTGAGCAGGTCCACCAGGTCCAGAACGCCGCAGAGCTTTCCCGTTTTCCAGGAGGTGACCGGCAGGAATTGAACCTTATGCTTCTTCATAAGGTCCAGGGCTTTCCCCACCGTGTCGTCCTCCTTGATCACCGGCCAGTCCACGGCCAGGTCGGAGGCCTTGAGGGGCATGCCGGTCAGATGGGAGGAGTCGTCGATCAGGGAGAAGAGCTCCTCCGCGGTGGAACATCGGGCCAGCTTCTCCTCGTCCTCCTTCATCAGTTTCCCGATACCCTGGAGGATGGCCAGGTAGGTGTTTCCCTCATGGCCCGAGGTGAGCAGGGAGAAGATGTACTTCACCCGGTTTCCGTCGGGGAGGAGGAGGGGTTTTTTCAGGCGCACGAAGATGATGTGGATTCCCTCCACCCGGGGGCTGTGGTTGTGGGGGAGAACCGTCTCCCCCCCGATCCAGGTGGACCCGATCTCTTCGCGCTGCATGAGCAGGTCCAGCACATAGGACTTCTCCAGGCCGGTCAGCTTTTCGAAATGGCCGGCCAGAAAGTCCAGCGTCTTTCCCCAATCGGTCAGATCCTTCTCCAGGAAGACCGATTCCCGGGAAAGATATTTTTTAAACGGCATACAGATGCTCCCTGCTGCCCACGGGCAGCGATTTGATGAGACTGTCCGCCGATACTTCGCCGATGAGCCGGCCCTTCCTGTCAACCAGGGGAAGGTACTCCCTGTCCGATTCCACGAACAGGGCCAGGGCTTCCGGCACGAGCTGGCCGGGATTCAGACAGGGAAAATCCGGATCGAACAGGTTTGCCGCCTTCACATGGGACAGCCGTTCTTCCAGATCCGAGTCGTAGGATCCGCCGATCGTGGCGTATACGGGGGCCAGAAATTCCAGAATTTTCGTCTTTTTGACGACGCCCCGGAGCTTTTCCTGTTCGTCGACAAAATAGAAATTGTGTATTTTCCAGTTCTCCATGAGGGAGAACAGAAGATCCTTGAGGGTGGAGTCCATGGGAAAACATACCGCTTCCCTGCCGTCGGATAATTCGCTGATATAGGTTTTGTTCATTGATTTACTTCCTTTTCCTGAATGGGGTTGAGTTAATGGGGGGCGGAGATTCTCAGGAAAAGAGGGGGGGAGCGCGAAGATGGAAAGCCCGGGAAGGCAGATTGAGGTATCTGTGGGGGACGGATATATGGGAGGACAGGGCGGTCATCACCGGGTCGCTGCAGTCCTGCAGGCAGGGGAGGGCCTGTCCCCGGGGGATGTCTTCCCGGTTCTCTTCCCTCTCCTCCCGTTCTTCCCCTTCGGCGGCTTCGAAAAAATTTATTTCCCGGTCGGAGTAACCCGCTCTGGTCCGGCTCAATCCCGGGGCCGTGCCCCGATCCTGTTCGGCGAAGAGGGGGGATACCCCCGGAAGAAGGAGAAAGGAAAGGATAATAATAAAAGAGGAGAGAGACTTTCCCATTATCCGAAGTGTACGAAATGTTTTTATGATTGTCAATCTTGCCAGGGACAAAACGGGACAATGGGGGACAATATTCTTCTATTGGGCCTGTAAATGGCGGGGATAAAAGGATATGAATATCAAATACAGGGCTTCCGCCCCCTTCCGGGGAGCATTTCTTTCCAGCAGGATTAGTTTACCCTTCAGGAAGAATCCGAAGTCCGCCCTGTCCCTCCGCAGGGGCATGCCCCGGAGAAGGGAGTCCTCCCGGTGGGAAAAATCGTAAACACGGAAATTCACCCCCGTGACATCGTCAAAACCGTAGGTTTCCCTGGTGTGGAGAAAGACAAGTCCCCTTTTCAGAGTGCAGGTCTCCCTCTCCCTGTCAAAGGTCAGGGAGTAACGGTAGGTGGAGCCCAGAAAGAAGAGGAGGGGCATGAGAAAGGTGTTGATCTTTCCCGCCGGACCGGCGTTCCGGAAGTCCTCGGCGGTCATGCTCAGGGCGAGGGTGAGCATAAGGGAGAGGAACATGAAGAGGAATATCCCCCTCAGCAGGGGATTCATGGAGTAGGTCAGCAGGCGGTCCCCCGTTTTTCTGGCCGAGTAGAAGGTCATCCTTTACTCGTAGAGCCAGCAGGCCGCTTTGTGCCCGGGGCGGATCTCTTTGAGGGGGGGCATCTCCTTCCTGCATCGGTCCATGCACTGGGCGCACCGGGGATGGAAGTGGCACCCCGGGGGGGGATTGATGGGGGAGGGCACGTCCCCTTCCAGGAGAATCCTCCGGCGCTTCGTTTCCGGATCGGGCACGGGCACCGCGGAGATGAGGGCCTTCGTGTAGGGATGGAACCGGTTCTCATAGAGGGAGGTCCGGTCGGCGATCTCCACGATCCGCCCCAGGTACATGACCGCCACCTCGTCGGAGAAGTACTCCACCACGCTCAGGTCGTGGGCGATGAAGAGGTAGGTCAGGTCCAGCTCCGACTTGAGCCGGTTCAAAAGTTCCAGGATCTGCACCTGTATGGACACGTCAAGGGCGGAGACGGGCTCGTCCAGCACCAGGAGCTTCGGTTCCAGGGCCAGGGCCCGGGCGATGCCGATCCTCTGCCGCTGTCCCCCGGAGAATTCATGGGGGTAGCGGTTGATGTAGGAGGGATCCAGGCCGGTGGCCTCCATCAGGTACTCCACCCGCTCCTTTCTCTGGTTTTTGCTTTCATAGACTTTGTGGATATCCAGCCCCTCGGCGATGATGTCCCCCACGGGGATGCGGGGATTCAGGGACCCGAAGGGGTCCTGGAACATCATCTGGAAATCGCTCCGGGCGGCCCGGAGCTCCTTTTTGCCAAAGGAGTAGATGTCGTGGCGGGCCTTGAGCTCCCTCCACTCCGCTTCATGGGTCAGATCCCCCGACCGGACCTGCCTCTCCAGTTCCCTCATCCGGGCGATGATCTCCGGGGCCACGTCAAAGAACATCTCCCCGTCGGTGGGCTCGTAGAGGGCGATGAGGGTACGCCCCGCGGTGGTTTTCCCGCATCCCGATTCCCCCACCAGGCCGAAGGTCTTCCCCCTCTCTATGGAGAAGCTTATCCCGTCCACCGCCTTCACCTGGCCCACGGTGCGCCGGAAAATCCCCGCCTTGACGGGGAAGTGCTTCTTCAGATCGTATACTTCCAGCAGGTTCCTGTTTTTTTCGTTCATCTGGTATTATCGCTCCCGTCGTTGTAGAGGAGGCAGCGGCAGAGATGGTCCTCTCCCACCGGCTTCAGTTCCGGCTTCTCCGACCGGCAGATATCCATGGCCCGCTTGCAGCGGTTCGCGAAGGGGCATCCGGGAATGTCCTCCATCAGATTGGGGACCCGCCCGGGGATCGCCTCGATCTTCTTGTCCCGCTTGCCCAGCTCCGGGATGGACTGGAGCAGGGCCTGGGTGTAGGGGTGCTTCGGGTTCCGGTAGATCTCCCTCACCGGGGCGTTCTCCACGATCTCCCCGGCGTACATGACCGCCACCCGGTCCACCGATTCGGCGACCACCGCCAGGTCGTGGGTGATGAGGATGATGGCCATGCCATGCTTCTTCTGCAGCTCCTTCATGAGCTCCAGTATCTGGGCTTGTATGGTCACGTCCAGGGCGGTGGTGGGCTCGTCGGCTATGAGCAGGCTGGGGCTGCAGCTCAGGGCGATGGCGATCATCACCCGCTGTCGCATGCCCCCCGAAAGCTCGTGGGGGTAGGCGTTCATGCGCTTTTCCGGCGCCGGTATCCCCACCTCCTTCAAAAGGCCCAGAATGCGGGCGTCCTGCTCCGTCTTCGTCAGTCTGGTGTGGATCCGCAGGGCCTCCCGGATCTGGTCGCCGCAGGTCATGATGGGGTTCAGGGCGGTCATGGGCTCCTGGAATATCATGGCCATGTGCCGTCCCCGGACCGCGGAGATCTCCCGGTCGTTCATCTTCAGGAGGTCCTTCCCCCGAAAGAGGATCTCCCCCCCGTGGATGCGCCCCGGGGGCATCTCCACCAGGCCCATGACAGAGTAGGAGCTCACCGATTTGCCGCAACCCGACTCTCCCACGATGCCCAGGGTTTCCCCCTCTTTAAGGGTATAGGAGACGCCGTTGACCGCCCGCACGATGCCCTCCTCCGTATGGAAAAAGGTCTTCAGGTCTTTCACTTCCAATAAAATGCTGTCCTCCATCCGGCCCTCCTACAGTACGTTCTTGAGCTTCGGGTCCAGGGCGTCCCGAAGGGCGTCGCCGAAGATGTTCAGGGCGACCAGGAAGAGGAACATGAACACCGTGGGGGCCAGCATGTTCTGCCAGTTCCCCGCCATGATCTCCGTCTTGGAGAGGTCGATCATATTGCCCCAGGAGGGGACGCCGATGATGGAGAGCCCCACGTAGGCCAGGGTGACCTCCGACTTGATGACGCTGACGAAATTCAGCACGAACCGCACGATGACGAAGTGGGTCACGTTGGGCACGATGTGCCGGAAGATGATCCGCCCGTCGCTGGCCCCCAGGTTTTTGGCCGCCAGGACGTACTCGTACTCCCGGGCCTGGATGAAGGCCCCCCGGATGACCCGCCCCAGGCCGACCCAGCCGGTGACCCCGAAGGCGAAGGCGATGACCAGGAAGCTGGCCCCCATGACCTGGACCAGGCTCATGATGATGAGAAGCCCCGGAATGGAGTAGATGACGGTCATGACGTAGATGATGATGTCGTCCACCCATCCCCCGTAGTAGCCGGAGAGGGCTCCCAGGACGATGGCCAGGGGGATCATGATGAGTCCCGTGGTGAATCCCAGGAAGAGGGCGATCCGGGTGCCGATGACAGCCCGGGCGAAGACGTCCCGGCCGAAGCTGTCCGTCCCGAAGATATGGGAAGGGTCGGTGAAGGGCTTGACGAACCGGTGGTCCAGATCAAAATCATGGGCCTTCCCCTGCAGCCCGCCCCAGTCGGAAAAGCTTACGAAGGCCATGAGGATGTAGAGGACCACCACGGCCAGGCAGAGCATGGCCCCCCGGTTTCTTCCCAGGCGCATCAGGGAGAGCTGGAAGGGGGTCTTGCCTTTGTACTTGTTTGCTGTGTCCGCCATGGCTCCCCCTAACTCAGCCGGACCCGGGGGTCGACCAGGGCGTACAGGATGTCCGTGAGCAGGGAGAAGACGATGAAGAAGAGGGTGTAGATCACGATCATCGCCTTGAGGACGGGCAGGTCGTAGCTGGTGATGGCCTGGATGGTCAGGTCCCCGATCCCGGGTATGCTGAAGAACCGCTCCAGAAGGAGGGAGCCGGTGAGCAGGAAGGGGATCTGGATGACCACCGCGGTTAGGATGGGGATGAGGGCGTTCCGGAGCACGTGTTTGAACATGATCTGCCGGTTGTTCACCCCCTTGGCCCGGGCGGTGCGCACGTAGTCCTTGTGGATCTCCTCCAGGAGGGCGGTGCGGAAGAAGCGGATGTCGTATCCCACGGAGACGGTGACCCAGAGGATCCAGGGGAGGATCAGGTATTTCACCGCGCCTATCCCCTTCTGCCAGCCGGAAATGGGGAACAGCCCCCACCGGTAGGCCAGGAGGTTCTGCCCCAGGATGATGAGAACCAGCATGGATATGGACATGCCTATGACCGAAAGGACGGTAAAAAACCTGTCTACGAACCGTCCCCGGTAGAAAGCGCAGAGGCAGGAGATAATCAGGGAAATGGCGATTTCGAAGAAGAAGGCGGGAAAGGTGAGGGCCGCCGAATTGGGCACGTGCCGCTTGATGAGCCGGGACACGGGCAGCTTCCGGGATTCGGAGCGGCCGAAGTCCAGGGTGATCATCTGCTTGATCATATCGGTGTATTGGATGACCAGGGGTTTGTCCAGCCCGTACTTGTGCCGGTAGAATTCGATCTGCTCGGCGGTGCGCGCCTTTTTGGGGAGCATGTTGTAGAGGAATTTCTCGTTCCCCCCCACCACGTTGAAGATGAGGAAAAAGATGAGCGCCACCCCCAGCAGGGTGGGGATGAGGTACAGCATCCTCCGGATGATATAATTTAACACGGCTTTTACTTGCTCCTGAAAGTTTTAAATATGATAGGGAAAAGGGGGAAGGGAGACCCCTGAAGGTCCCTTCCCCCGATGGTCAGTTGCCGGCCTTCCCGGTTCTTTCGTCCACATCCACGTCAAGGTACTTGGAGTATCCCGAGCCGATGTCTCTGAAGACCCGGGTCTTCAGCCAGGGGTTTTCCAGGGCATAGGAGAGGCGGTGAACGCCCATGATCCAGGCCACGTCCTCCGCGGAGAGCCGGGCCGCTTCGGAGTAGATGGCGTCCCGCTCGGGGCTCTGCTGCATGTAGGCGCCCTTTTCGTAGAGGGCGTCGAAGGCGGGGTTCTTGTAGTTGGCGTTGTTGGGGCCCGGGGCCTCGTTGGGGCCGTAGTTAAGCTGCAGGAAGTTCTGGGCGTCCGGATAGTCCGCCCCCCAGGCCAGTCCGCCCAGCTCTATGTTGTGGTTGTCTATCGCTTCGATGAAGGTGGGCCAGTCGCCGGGAACCGCTTCCACGGTGATTCCGATGGCGGCCATGTTCTCGATGAAGAATTCCACCATCTGTTTGTGGGTGGTGGAGGTGTTGGAGTACATCTGGTACTTGAAGACCGGCAAGCCCTTACCCCCGGGAAAGCCCGCTTCGGCCAGGAGTTTCTTCGCCTCGGCCACATCGTACCGGGCGTAGGGGTTTTTATAATCCGGGTCGTAGCCGCCAAGGCCGGGGGGCAGGAGGGTCTGCGCGGCAATGGCCCGGTTGTTGTAGAAGATCTCCTCCACCTTGGGG
>QKAI01000105.1 GCA_003246505.1 Spirochaetaceae bacterium
TCTGATATTGTGATTAAGAAAGCATTATAATATCCGGGCCATGAACGCCTTCTTCGGCCTTCTGCTCGCCAACATCGGATTCGATCCTATCTCCGGATACCCCCGGTATACCTTCGGCCGGATAGAACTCCTGGAGGGACCCGTTTTCATTCCGGCCCTGATAGGCCTGTTCGCCTTTTCGGATATACTGAATACCTTTGAAAAGATGGGCACCCTGGAACAGGTCAAGGTGAGGGTGTCCCGTTCCCTTCCCTCCTGCGACACCCTCCTATCCCCGGGCGTACCGGGGGATGCGGTCACGGCGGTTATGCCCGGGGCCTTTATCATCCAGGGACTGCAGCCCGGGCCCCATGGCCGAGGCCAACCTGCGCCGGGCCCTCACCATATCCCGGGGGAATCCGGGGATTCTGGTCAGCCGGCCCATACCGGTTGTCCTGATGTGCCTGGCCGTGGCGTCCCTGATCATAGGGGTGTACAACCAGCGGCGGATCAACCGGCTTCTGGAAGAGAGCGGGGAGAAGGCGGGCGAGCCGTAGAAAAGGGTGTTTTCTTAGGATATAATGGGGATTGTTGGAGGGATTTTTATGGATTTAGGGGCGACCCTTTATGTCGTGGACAGCGCCGAGGCGGCGGTCTTTTACTGCCGGGCCTTCCATATGACCATCGGCTATAATGTGAAACATGATAACGGGACCTATCTTCATGCGGAATTGGAGAAGGACGGGAAGAGCGTTTTCGCCGTAAGCGAATCGTCGGAGGGGGACATTCGGGAGAAGATGCTCCTGGCGCCGCAGCCCACCATGAGCCTGGGGGTGAACCTGAAGGACGAGGGGGAATTATTGAATGCCTACGAAACCCTGGGATCGGAGGGGCATGTCCTGCGTCCCCTGGGATCCCTTCCCTGGTCTCCAAACTCCGCCGACCTGGTCGACAAATACGGGGTGTGCTGGTATATCTATGTGTCCCAGCATAAACCGGAAGAGGATGTCATTCCCACGGCCCTTACCGGGGAGCCGTCGGCGTCCTGAATCTTCAGGGGCAGGCAGGCGAAGAAAAAATCCCCCTCCCTCAGCTCCTCCAGGTGACACAGGTTCTCGATAATGACCTTTCCCGAACCGAGGATATGCTTATGATTCGTCATGGCAACGGATCCGGTGGGATCTATGGAGATGCAATCCACCCCGATCCCCTTGAGGGGAAGGGACGCGATATGGGCGGCCGCCTCTTCCTCCAGGACGGGGAAATCGTAAAAGTAGGAGTCCTCCTCCCATTTGCCGCTCCATCCCGTATGGAAGAGGATAAAATCAATCTTCCCCTTTCCTGCCATCCCCCGTTCTATCCGATCCCGGGATATTAACCCTTTACCGGATTCCACGGTTATGACGATTCCCCTGCCCGTAAAGAATGAGGCCGGGTAGTCATCCAGGGTTTTTCCGCCCCCTATCATATGGGCGGGCCCGTCCATATGGGTCCCCGTGTGGGAATACATGGTTATCAGTTTTTCCGCAAAGCCGTCTTTTGCTATGGTCGTGGCATTCTTCAGGAGGGGTTTTTCCGTTCCCGGATATACGGGCATGTTCTCCCTAATGGTCTGAGTCAGGTCAATCGTCTTCATTCTTCCCCCGGTCCATGGTATTATCAATCGGGAAGTCTATTCCCGGGGGGAAGAATACCACAAATGAGGAATATTTACAGCGCCGGTCTTTTCCTTCTCCTTGGCCTGATGGTCCATTCTCCCCTTGTCTCCTCCGGAGAGAGGGAACCGGTTACCCCCGGCCCCCGTGCCCGATCCGCCTATGGGGACAGCGGGATCATGGCCGGACTCTCCTTTCCCCCCTTTTCCGGCGGGGACCAGATTGCCTTTACTCTGGATAAGCTGGACCGGCTTTCCCTGGACAGGATAAGAATCGCCCTGGACTGGGGGGACCGGGAGCCCGTGAGGGGCCGGTTCTACTGGGAGCCCCTGGACGCCCGCATGACCGCCGCCAGGGAGCACCATGTCTCCGTCTTCCTTACCCTGAGCAGCACCGCTCCGGAATGGGCCCTCCTGGAACCGGGCAGGGACGGGGCCTGCCTTATGGATGAGGAGGCCCTGAAGGTGTTCCTGGAAGCCCTGCTGACCCGGTACGATAACATTGACAAGATCCAGTTCGGCAACGAATGGGAAGCCGGTTCGGAAGGGGGCACCACCTATACGGATTCCCTCTCCGTAGAAAAATTCCTGGTCTATACCAATCTTCTTTACGATGGGGTGCGGGAATTCTCCCCCCGCACCCGGGTGGTCCTGGGGGGACTGACCCGGACCTATCCCCTGGCGGAGTATTTCCTGAAAAGGGGAGCCTACCCGGATCTGTCCGGCTTAACCCTGGCCCGGGGCTTCAGCGAAACCTATCTGAAGGAGAGGATGGACCGATCAGGGGCGGATTATGAGGCCCGGGGCATAAAGGGGAATGTGGAGTATATTCTGGAGAATGCCCGCTATGATATCCTGGATATTCACCTTTACGATGACCCGGAGAACTGGCCGGCCTATCTTTCGGTCCTCCCGAAGGACAGGCCCATCATCGTCTCCGAGTTCGGGGGACCCAATTCGGAATGGGAAAAGACCGATGCCTCCTATCAGGCCCGGAGAATGGAGGATTACCTGAATGCCATTGAGGCGCTCCCCGTCTCCGAGGCCTACTACTTCAAACTGGTGGACTCCGATGCTTCCTACCATAGGGACTCGGGGCTCTTCGACAAAAGATTAAGGGGCAAGCCGGCCCTTTCCGTCTTCTCCCGCCGGCTTGCCCCGGAACAGCCGGAACCATCCCCCGAATAGTCCCCCCCTGCGGGACCGATTCTCCCTTCGGGACCGGCGGCTCTCTCCGAAAGCCCAGGAGAGGGATTCCCTTTTTCTCCCGATCCTCTCTTCCAGATGTCTTATGACCATGAATTCGTATTCGCTCATTAACATATTGTCCTCCCCGCCGGCTTGACCGGCTCTTTTAAGGCAGGATATCCTTTAAAGAGGACAGGATCGGTCCGCATTCTTTTTTTTTCTGTTTTTTTTGGAGGGGGAGCGCATGTACCATCCCACGGGGCGGGTTCTGACGGTTCTGGAATTGCTCCAGTCCCGTCCGGGCATAACCGGGACCGAACTGGCGGACCGGCTGGAGACGGACGTGCGCACCGTGCGCCGGTACATCGCCAAGCTGCAGGATGTGGGAATCCCCGTGGAGGCCAACCCGGGAAGATTCGGGGGATATCATCTGAGGCCCGGTTATAAGCTGCCCCCCCTTATCTTTACCCAGGAGGAAGCCTCCGCCATGGTCATAGCCCTGATGGGAAGCAGCTGGCTTCGTATCGACCAGTCCCAGACGGCGGTTTACGGGGCCATTTCCAAAATTACCCGGGTCCTTCCCGAAGGGGCCCGCAGCCGCCTGGAAGCCCTTTCCAACCTAATGTTTCTGAAGGACTCCTCCCAGACCGATCAGCCCAGCGCCGCTCTCATCATCGATGCCAGCCAGGCGGTCCAGGCGGAACAGGTCCTGAACATCTCCTACCGGGCGGAGGGGATACTCACCGAACGGGCCGTTGAGCCCTACGGGATCGTGGGGAGGAAGGGCTACTGGTATCTGGTGGGGTGGTGCCGGCTGAGGTCAGCCTTCCGGACCTTTCGCTTTGATCGGATAGGGGGCCATGAAATCTCCGGGGAATCATTCAAAAGGAGGGAGGATTTCGATTTTGACGCCTATGTGACCGAGCATATCGAAACCTATCCGGGCTCCCTGGAATTCTCCGTCATCTTCAAAGCCCCCCTGTCCCGGGTACGCCGGAAGATCCCCGAACCCTGGGGCTCCCTGGAGGAGTGCCCCGAGGGGGTGCTCTTTATGGGGAATACGGACAGTTACACCTATCAGGCCTGGGAGCTGGTGAGTCTGGACATCCCCTTCCGTGTTCTTGCCCCCCGGGGGCTGAAGGACGCCCTCCTGGCCCTTTCCGATGAAATAAGGGCCAGCGCCCAGTAGGAAAAAAGGGGGATCAAATCTTCCCTATCAGGAAGCTGACCGGGAGTCCCCCGTTCTTAAAGAGGTACTTCCTTTCCCAGTGCAGGCCCAGGGCTTTCTCCGTTTCCAGGCCCGGGGCGATGATGCCCCAGTTCACCCCCCGATAGGTCTCCCGGACTGTCCTTCCGATCCGCCGGAAAAACTCAAGCCGGTCCTCCAGGGGGAGCCGCAGCCCGTAGGGGGGATTCAGGATAAGAAGCGGTTCCCTGTCCGGGGGCAGGGCTGGGGGGGGGGCCTTAAAAAAATCACCCTCCCCGAAGGGAAGGTCCCTGCCTTCCCACCGGTTAAGCCGGCAGAGGGCCTCCCAGTTCTTCTGCGCCGCCCCCCGGCTCTCCCCGTCCCGGTCCGAGGGCAGGCAGAGACAGGGGGGCTGCTCCTTTTCGAGGAGTTTTTTTATCAGCCACTCATATCGGGCCGGCCGAAAGGAGGGCCAGTGGGCGAAGGGGTAAACCTTTTCCCGGTTCACCGGTACCGCCGCGGTCAGCCCCGACGCTTCCAGGGTGAATGTGCCGCTGCCGCACATGGGGTCCATCAGAACCGTGCGGGGGGATAATCCGGCCAGGATCAGGAGGGAGGCGGCCAGGGTCTCCCTCAGGGGGGCTTCGGTCACGAAAG
>QKAI01000007.1 GCA_003246505.1 Spirochaetaceae bacterium
GTTAAGCGAGAACGAAGAGGCGGATCTTCTGGTCTGGGACAAGACCGCCCTGGGGGCCCGGGTCATCGTCAACGACAGATTCAGCGGTATGGTCTATGCCAACGAAACCTTCGAATCCCTGGCCGTGGGAGACAGGAAGCGGGGGTATGTGAAAAAGGTCCGGGAGGACGGCAAGATCGACGCGGCCCTGCAGAAGCAGGGATTCCGCGGGGCCCTGGACGATACCCGCCAGGTCTTTCTGGAAACCCTGAAGAAAAACGGCGGGCGGATGGCCCTGGGGGACAAGAGCGATCCCGAGGTGATCAAGAGCCGCCTGCATATGAGCAAGAAGATGTTCAAGAAGACCGCCGGCGTTCTCTACAAGGAAGGGGTGATAGAGCTGGGCGACGATTTTATCCAGCTCAAGGACTCCTCCCGTTGAACCGCAGCCACTACTTTTACGGACTCACCCCCTTCGTGGTCATGGAAGCCCTGGACAGGGCGGGCCTGAGACCGGACGGCTCATCCCTGCAGCTTAACAGCCTGGAAAACAGGGTTTACGACCTGGGCCTGGAGGACGGGAGCCATGTGGTGGCGAAATTCTACCGCCCCGGCCGATGGAGCCGGGAACAGATCGGTGAGGAGCACCGGTTTCTCTCTGCCCTCGCGGAGGAGGAAATCCCCGTCTGCGTCCCCTCGGAGCTTCCCGGAGGGGGAACCATCGGCGAGGCGGAGGGGATTTTTTTCGCCCTCTGGCCCCGGACCGGGGGACGGCAGACCGATGAGTTCAGCCGGGAACAGCTCCTTATGCTGGGCCGCTATCTGGGCCGGATCCACAGGGTCGGCTCCGCCCTCCCCTTCCGCCGCCGTCCCGTTCTGGACAGAAGGAGAATGATCGACGAACCCCTGGCCGTGATAGAAGGCCTGGAGATGGAATCCTATCAGAAAAAGCGTTTTGCCGAACTGGCGCGGAAAGCGGCGGACCATTATGAGGGGACGGGCAAGGGGATCCGCCGGATTTCCCTGCACGGGGACTGCCACATAGGGAACCTGCTCTATTCGGGGGCGGGCTTTTTCTTTCTCGATTTCGACGACTGCCTGACCGGTCCCGCGGTTCAGGATATCTGGATGCTCCTCGGCGGTGACGACGGGGATTATCACCGCCGGCTGGAAACGCTGCTCGAGGGTTACGAGACCTTCCTCCCCTTCGACCAGCGGGAAATGGACCTGATCGAACCGCTCCGGGCCCTGAGAATGGTCTACTACGCCGGATGGGTGGCGAAGCGCCACGAAGACCCCGCCTTCATGCACGCCTTCCCCGACTGGGGGACCCGGGACTACTGGGATCAGGAGATCGCGGACCTGGAAAAACAGATCGGCCGGTTCGGCGGGCAAAGGGTTCCCGCCCCTTCCTACGAAGAGGAGGGCAGACCGGTGAGCGAACTGACTAATGCGGACTATTTCTTCGACTGGGAGTGAGGCTTCTTCTTTCCCGTATACAGGGGAATGAGGTCTTTGCGGTGTAGATCGGTCAGGGCTTCCCGGACCAGGGTTTCGTTCTCCCTCCGGTTGAACTGCAGCAGGGCTCTCTGTTTCTTGCGCTCCCGCTCCTTCCTCTCCACAAAAACCCTTTTGCCATCCCGGGGATCGATGCCGGTGAAGTAGATGCAGCTGCTGACCGTTCCCGGGGTGGGATAGAAATCCTGGACCTGGTCGGGGACGAATCCGGTTTTGCGAAACTCCTCCGAAAGAACCAGGGCGTCCTTAAGGGTGGAACCGGGGTGGGAGGCGATGAGATAGGGTATGAGATACTGCTTTTTGCCCAGCTCTTCGTTGATGCGGGTGAATTTCTCGGCGAACTTTTTGTAAACCCGGGCCGGAGGCTTTCCCATGATCCGCAATACTTCATCGGACATATGCTCCGGGGCCACTTTGAGCTGCCCGGAGACGTGATGTTCGCAGAGCTCCCGGAGAAAGGTGTCGTCCCGGTCCAGCAGGGCGTAATCGAAGCGCACCCCGGAACGGACGAATACCTTTTTCACGCCCTCCAGGCTCCTCAGTTCTCGGAGCAGCTCCACGTACTCCCTGTGATCCACCTTAAGCCGGGGGCAGGGTTCCGGCCCCAGGCAGGTCCGGTGTGTGCAGGCGCCGCTTTTGAGCTGCTTTTCGCAGGCGGGGAAACGGAAATTGGCGGTGGGACCTCCCACGTCGTTGATATAGCCCTTGAAATCCGGCTCGCCGATCAGCTTCTTCGCCTCATCCACCAGGGACTCCCGGCTCCGGGAGGTAACGATGACCCCCTGATGGAAGGCCAGGGCGCAGAAGGCGCAGTTGCCGAAACAGCCCCGACTGCTGACCAGGGAGAATTTGACTTCCTCCAGGGCGGGAACACCCCCATCCCCGTCATACTTGGGGTGCCAGGTGCCCACATAGGGAAGGGAGTAGACCCGGTCCAGGGCCTCCCGCCCAAGGGGCATGGGGGGCGGGTTTTCGATGGCGTAAAGACCGGCCGCCTCCTCCACCAGGGCGGTTTTCCGAAAGGGGTTGTTGTGGTCCATGCGGATTTTGAAACTCTCGGCGAACCGGGTTTTTTCCTTCTGAAGCTCCTCGAAGGGGGGGAGGAAGACGAACTGGTAGGGAGATTTTTCCCGGGACTCCTCCAGCTGCTTACCGGACCGGCGGTAGACGGTGCCCGGGATATGGATAATCTCCCCGATATCCCGGCCCCGGTCCAGCTCCCGTGCCATCTCCACGATCCCCTCCTCGGCCATGCCGTACAGCAGGAGATCCCCCTTGGCATCCAGGAGGAGGGACTTGCGCAGTTTGTCGCTCCAGTAGTCGTAGTGGCTGAGTCGGCGGAGCGAGGCCTCGATGCCCCCCAGGACAACGGGGACATCCCTGTAGGCCCGGCGGGCCCGTGCCGCGTAGACCAGGGAGGCCCGGTCCGGACGCCGGCCCGCCTTACCCCCGGGGGAGTAGGCGTCCTCCGATCGGATCCGGCGGTTCGCCGTGTAGTGGTTTACCATGGAATCAAGATTCCCCGCCGTGATGAGCCAGGCGAGGCGAGGCTTTCCCAGGCGGGTGAAGTCGTCCGTCCCCCCTTCCCCGCAGTCGGGCTGGTCGAGGATGCCCACGCGGAATCCGGCCGCTTCCAGGACGCGGGAGATGATCGCCGGCCCGAAGGAGGGGTGGTCCACATAGGCATCGCCGGTGAGGAGGACGAAATCGCAGGAGTCCCAGCCCCGGTCTCTCATCTCAACTTCCGTGGTGGGAAGGAACCGGGCGTCGCTAGAGTTCTTCAACTTCATCCAGAGCCGCCTGATACTCGAGCATGCTCGCTTTCAAATGTATGAAGAACAGGGGATATATGACATTATAATAGTAGTAAGTTTTCATGGTGGGGGATTTGTTGTTGTTGAACCACCCTTCGGTGATCTTTTTTTTCCTTCCCAGAAACTGGTCGTAACTGATGAAATCGATGTGGGAGTAGAGATCCGATTCGTCGCGGATTTTAAGGGCGTCCTGAAGCTTGCCCAGGATCTCCGCCAGATCGTAGAGACTGTAGTTCCGGCCGATCTCCGCTTCGAAGTCCGCCTCCTGCCCCTTCTTGTACTTCCCCCGGATTTTTTCGTATTTGGAAGGCTGGAGGACTTCCAGAATTTTTTCCTTGCGGATCCGGATTTTCAGCTCATCGTAGAGCTGCTCCACCTTGTCCATGACGAAGCGGTTCCCCCGGTAGTATTTGAGAAGCTCGATGATGCGGTCCGTGCCGTACTCCCCCTTGGTCAGGAGCAGGCGGATCTGGGACGCCGTATCCTCGGGAAGCTGGGGATTGACCTGCACGCTGTAGGTATCGTAACGGGAGACCTTCTTGCCCTTAATGTAGATGATGCCGTTGCTGAAGACATCCTCAAGGCTGACCTGGGTATAAACGCTCCTGTGGACCGTGGCTTCCCTCTGGAAGCGCTGGAAATAGAGATTGAGGGTGCCCGTGGAAGCGAGGATGTGATAGTAGTCGCTGGAGATGCGCAGGCCCCCGGCGGGGGCGGAGCTCTCCATGCGCTTGGCATCTATGACGGGTATTCCTATGACATCCCACTGCCGGGCCCCGTGGGGGCCGAAATTCCCTATGGTCACCTCCCCGATGGAGGCGCCGATGCGGATGCGCACCTGGAAAAGGGCGTTCATAGACTGGGAAAGCTCCTCGTTGTTTCTGAGGGCGCTGATGATATCGTAGGCGGCCTTAACGGTCTGCTGAGCCTCCGAATCGTTTATAATGTTCAGGATGCTCTCGTTGGCCTTGTTGAAGAGGTTGCAGATTCTCTGCAGCTCCACGCAGGTGAGGAAGAGCTCCCGGGCGATGTACTTTCTTACATCCTCCGCGTTTTTACCCTTGACCCGGGGATCGATGGGGCCGCCGTAGTGGAACATGATGCTGTCCCCTTCGATCTTATTGAGGTAGCCCCCGTGCTTTTTGATCACCCAGTGGAAGGCCGCATAGAGCCCGTTGAGGAAAATATGGTTCTCCTTGGAACTGAGGAACTTGGAAAGATAGGTATAGTCGGCTATGTCGAGAAAGGCGATTCCGATGAGGGAATCGGTGGAGGTTTCCGGGATCATGCCGATTTCCGAAATGGCGTTAATCAGCTGAGAGGGAAGATAA
>QKAI01000246.1 GCA_003246505.1 Spirochaetaceae bacterium
GGAGAGTACCAGGACCGCTCCCAAGAACAATAAAAACAACCTTTTCATAAAACCTCCTAGGATGGCTTAGTATTAAAATTAATTGATAATAAGCCATATGTACCAATTTATTATGATAGTATATCCACTTTTGACTGATGTCAAGGAATTAATATCACTCCAATATGATACATTGACCAATTATTTCTTATATATCATATTTTGTGGATATTGTTAAAGAAAATTATCTCCCAAGAAATGGCTCTTCCTTGAAAAAAAAGGAGGGATATGGTTAAATTGGATCAAGGAAATCAGATATGGATAGCATATATATCGCTACGGACGAGGAAATCCCCCTTATCGCCCGGGCCCTTTCTTCGGAACTGCGCCGGAAAATGGTCAAGCTCCTGGGAGCGGGACGGATGAATGTGGGCGAATTGGCCCTGGCCCTGGACATACCCCAGTCCACCTGCGTGGTTAATGTCCAGCTTCTGGAAAGGGCGGGCATTATCAAGACGGAGCAGATAGCCGCGTCAAAGGGGGTGCAGAAGGTCTGC
The DNA here is from genome assembly GCA_003246505.1 of Spirochaetaceae bacterium. Taxonomy (GTDB): domain Bacteria; phylum Spirochaetota; class Spirochaetia; order DSM-2461; family DSM-2461; genus SZUA-368. The sequence goes on from QKAI01000246.1 coordinate 537, forward strand.
TTCATACCCCACAGGGAGATCGTCCTCCCCATTCTGAGCGAAAGCCATATGGAAGAGGACCGCACCATTATTACGGAGATGCCCATCGGCCTTTACACGGACTGCCGCATAACCCCCCCCTGCGGGATCATCAACGAAAAGGAGATGATCGGATACTTTGATCAGACCGACTCCTTCTTCAACCCGAAGAGGGCCACGGCGGGCCTTCTCTGGTTTACCCGGGGTTATTGCGAATACCGGTTTCCCAAGGCCCCCGGGGTCAACAACAGGAACATTAAGAGCATTGCCATATCCATGGAGATCTGCTCCGAATATCCGGGATACAACAACGACTGGCCCTCGGACATCACCCTGTGGCTGAACGGAAAGGAGGTCGGGACCTGGCGTTCCCCCGGGGATTCGGGGGGAGAGTACGGCCGCCTGACGCCCCGCTGGTGGGATCTGATGAACACGCAGTACGGCTACATGAAGACCTGGCGGATCAGCTCGGAGGGCTCTTACATCGACGGGGTTCCCACGGGAGGGGCCAATCTTAGGGATATAGACTATAGCAACCAGGATTTTTTCCTCGTGCGAATCGGCAACAGGGAGGATGCGGAATTCTGCGGGGGCGTCAATATCTTCGGGCGCACCTTCGGCAACTACGAGCAGGATATCATTTTCAAAGTCGAGTTAGACGAGGATTAATCCTCTTCCCCGGCCCCTTCCGGTACGGGATTCCGGGCGACCCGATCCTTGAAGGCGCCGGAAAAGGAAATTTTGGGAACGCAGACCGCCGGCTTGGCGCCGATGGTCATCTCCTCACCGGTGGCGGGATTGCGCCCGATGCGGGCTTTCTGGGCGGGACGCACATCGCAGTAGATTTTTCCCAGCCTCCCCAGGGGTACCCGCTCTCCCATGAGGACCCCCGTCTCCAGAAGGGCGTCGTAATCCTCCAGGAGGGATTTGATCTCCTTCTGGGGCAGCCCGTGCTTCTGGGCGAGGTAGGCGGTCATCGTTTTCTTCGTAAAATGATCGGGCCCCTCCCCTTCCGCCCCGGTCAGGTAGGTTTTGTTGATTTTCACAAAGCCGTTGGAGAGAAAGATCATGGCTTCGGCGATTCTTTTGTTCTGATGCTCCGGCTCCAGATCCTCAGGAGCGGCGGCGACACGGTAGAGGGGGGAGGTTTTCTTAAGCATCCGGCTCTCGAACTCGGCGCTCTGCCCCACGCGGACCACTCCGGCCAGGTCGATGGAATTCTCCACTATCATCTCCGGCACGTCCTCACGGATCTTGATGCTGTTGTATTCCAGACGGCAGCCGTCGCCCTCGTCCGCATAGAAGGCCAGGAGGGAACCGGAAAAGGTCAACGCCAGAAAGGCCCGGTTTTCTTCCGGATGGATGAGTTCCTTCTCCTCCAGTTTCAGATTGGCCGACTGTCCGGAAAACAGGGCTTCCTTAGTGCGCCAGCTCTCCTCCACCCTTTCAAAGGGCAGATCCCCGAAGGAACCCTTATCGTAAAGCGCCTTCAGATGACGTTCTATGGACTGATTCATGTTTCTCCCTCCCGTTCGGTTATACAGCTATTGTAACACCGAAAAGGGAAAAACTCCTTCATTTTTTCAGAAAAGCCCGTATAAAACCGCGGCCAGAGTCAAGGCCAGGACCCGGTAACCCCCGTCGATGAGATAGGCCGCGGGTTTGGTCCCCCGGAAGGAGCCGTTATTAATCTCCGTCAGCGTGATCAGTCCCAGACCAACCAGCAGGGCAAGGCCGATCCCTCCCGGGATGGAGCTTATGCCCGTCAGGTTCAGGAGGACTCCGAAAAAATAGAGGGAGAGGGAGTTGGCAACAAGTCCTGCGATCATGGCCTTTCCCGGATTCGCGGCCTGGAACTGCTCGTCCGTCAAGCCTATAGCCCTCTGCCATTTCCGGAAAAAAACGCCCGGACTGTACCAGACCATTCCCAGACCCATGGCCGCAACAGATGCCAGCACGAAGGCCAGCCAATTCACTACAAATATACTCATATTTATAATATGAATCACCGCGGGGGGAAAGTCAAATTAAAATCAGGGAAAACGCTTCCCTTCCCCGGTCCCTGAGGCCTCAGCTATTGGCGGCCGCACAGCCTGAGCAGGAACCGCCGTCGGAGGAGGATTCGCACTTTTTCGCTCCCCCGGAGGTGGAACTCTTGGACTTGGCGTCGTTTACGTAGAATCCGCTGCCCTTGAATATGACCCCCATGCCGCCGCCGACAAGCCGGCGCAGTTCGTCCTTCTGGCACTGGGGGCAGGTTTTGAGGGCGTCCTCCGCCATGGACTGAAATTTCTCAAAGGTATATCCGCAATCCTTGCATTCGTAATCGTACGTGGGCATTTTTACCTCATAACTCGCTGAATTTTCTCCTAATATACTCATTTATTCCTATCAAGGCAAGGTAAATATGATGGGGGAGAGGGGAAAGCGGACAGCCGAAATAACCCATTCTGCCTTCTACTTCCGCTTTCATCTTTCCCACTTCCCGCCTATACTGGGCCTATGACCATAGAAACGACATTTGCCATGATCAAGCCCGACGGGGTCCAGAGGGCTCTGACCGGAAGAATTATCACCCGCTTCGAGGAGTGCGGCCTGACGATAAGGGCCATGGAGCTGACCCGGGCGGACCGTTCCCTGGCGGAACGGCACTATGAAGAACATAGGGGAAAGTACTTCTACGAGCCCCTTCTGGATCTTCTCACATCGGGCCCCGTGGTGACTCTGGCCCTGGAGGGGGCTTCGGCGGTAGAGACGGTGCGGAAGCTGGTGGGGGCCACGGAACCCCTTAAGGCCCTGCCCGGGACGATCCGGGGGGATTTCTGCCACATGGGCTACCCCCGGGGCGCCGAAAAGACCGGGGTCATGTCCAACCTCATCCACGCCTCCGATTCCCCGGAGAGCGCGGCGCGGGAACTGGCCCTCTGGTTCGGGGAGGACCAATATCACAGGGAGTACGAAAGACATGACGCGGACTGCTTCTGACCCCTTCTTTCTGGTATCCGCCTCCCCCCGCCGCCGGGATCTCCTGGTCCGGCTGGGCATTACCCCCCTGGTGACGCCGGTGGATATGGAGGAGCATCACGATCCGGATCTCTCCCCGGAGGATCTGACCCTTTCCCTGGCGGAGCAGAAGATGGAGGCCTTTCTGAGGGAAAAGGGCCCCCTGGGACCGGGGGAGACCGCCCTCACCGCCGATACGATCGTGCACATAGATGGGCAGCACCTGGGAAAGCCCCGGGACAGGGATCACGCGGAATCCATGCTGCGTCTGCTTTCGGGAAGGGAGCACCGGGTTTCCACGGGATTCGTGCTCCTGGCCGGGGATCGGCGCTTTGCCGAAGTGGCTTCCACCCAGGTGATGTTCCACCGCCTAAGTGACGGGGACATCGGTTTTTACCTGGATTCGGGGGAGTGGCACGACGCGGCGGGAGCCTATAAAATCCAGGAGCGGGGCGAAATTATGATTAATTGGATAAAAGGGTCCTGGAGCAATGTTATGGGGTTGCCTATTTCCCGGATTTATGCCATCTTAAGGGACAATAATTTCTGGCCGGTTCCGTAATTTTTTTTACAGAAACGGTCGGGGGATTCCTGGAATCCCCAATCTTCCGGTAACCAGTCCGAGAAATATGAGAAGGGCCGCAACGTATTAATTGCGGAGTTTAGGAGGCCATATGGCAGTAGTTACAATGAAAAACCTGCTCGAGTCGGGTGTTCATTTCGGTCATCAGACCAAACGGTGGGATCCGCGGATGAAGAAGTACATCTTCTCCCAGAGAAACGGAATCCACATCATCGATCTTCAGAAGACCAGCCAGGCGATCAAAGAAGCCTACGAGGTGGTCAGAGCCACTGTGAGATCGGGAAAATCCATCCTGTTCGTGGGAACCAAGAAGCAGGCCCAGGCCGCCATTGAAAGGGAAGCGAAAAGATGCGAGATGTTCTACGTGAACAATCGCTGGCCCGGCGGTATGATGACCAACTTCACCACCATCAAGAAGTCCCTCCACAGACTCAAGAAGATTGAGAAGATGGAAGTGGATGGCACCTTCGAACAGCTGACCAAGAAAGAGATCGCCCGCCT
>QKAI01000354.1 GCA_003246505.1 Spirochaetaceae bacterium
ATTCCGCGGAGATCATGGCGGAGTTCGCCGACTGTTACGGCCTGTTGAACGAAATAGATTATTCCAAGGTTCTGTTCAGGGAAGCCTTTTACCTGGACCCCCAGAGTGTGAATCTTGAACTGATAGAGTCGGGCTATATGGTCCGGCTCATAGAAAGGGTAAGGGAAAGAAAGGGCAGGGAAGAGGAAGTAAAGGAGTGGATCCCCGTCTACGCCGTCATTTACGAGGTTTTCGACGTGAAGCGGGAGATGAAGGAGCTTGAGGCGGGGCGCCTCAGGCAGTCGATATACGGATTGCGAAGCGAATTAAAATCACCGGACAAGGAGTGGCGGATTATCCCCCGCCTGCTGTACCGCTATTTTCTATTAATCGATTATTACCTGTCTTCGGGAAAGGAGCGGGAGAAAATAGAGGACATTATGAAACGAATCGAACTCCTCGATCCGGATATTTTTAAGTTATATATCAGTTAATATTTAGGAGGATGTCTGCCAATGTCGGATCTTGAAGCCAAAGTCAACAGCATGTTGAACGAGGAGCAGTGGACCAGAGCTGCCCTGTCCAGCTATACCATCAATAATTTTAAGGAGTTCGATGAACTGCTCGAGGAAGTTTTCGGCAGCGACATGGAGAAGGAAGTCCAGGAGCTCTGCCGGGAACAGCTGGAAAAGAACAAGAACAGCATCATCTCCCTCTACATATCGGGCATTCTGACACTGAAACACCAGCAGCTTGACGACTCGGGCATGATCCACCTGATCAACATCTTCGTGGACAACCATAAATGGAACCTGGTGGAATTCCTCTGCAGGAAGGTTCTGGAGTACGGGGAGAACAAATACGCCCTGAGGACCCTGGAGGAGTTCTACTCCAACGAGAACCGGGACAGGGAAAAGCTGGAGATCTGGGAAAGGCTGATCAAGGTCGATTACGAGGAAGCCCAGATCGTCCGCAAGCTCGCCGAGAAAAAGGAAGAGGAAGGGGACCGGGAGGGGGCCGTCGATTATTACAAGAAGGCGATCCACCGGTTCATAGGCAAGAATCAGTTCTCCGTGGTCAAGGACATCTGGGCCAAGATCATCGAGCTGGGGGAGCAGGAGTACGAATTCCTCTTCCTCATCGAGAACCGGGTCTCCCGCGTCATGGACGGGGAGAAGGCGGTCCAGCTCCTGGAGGACCTCTACCCCGCGGTCTTCCAGAGGGAAGAGTGGGACGTGGCCATCGAGATTCTCAAAAAGATCCTCACCTACGATCCTAAGAACAACCTGGCCCGCAACCAAATCGTTGAGTGCTACCGGAACAAGTACAAGGGGCACAGCCAGCTGGACGAGTACATCCGCCTCTCCAACCTGAACCAGGGCTGGCGTAACGTCATCGAGGCCATCACCGACTTCGAGAAGCATATCTCCTTTGACTCGGGCAGCTTCGTCTTCCACAAAACCTGGGGCGTGGGTCTGATCAAGTCCATCGCCGACGACGACATTGTCATTGACTTCACAAAGAAAAGAAACCATACCATGTCCCTCAAGATGGGCGTTAACGCCCTCCAGAGCCTTTCCAAGGACCACATCTGGGTCCTTAAGAGCATTTTCCCCAAGGATAAGCTCAAGGCCAAGATCAAGAAGGACCATATCTGGACCCTGACCACCATCATCAAAAGCTTCGACAACTCCGCGGACATCAAGAAGATCAAGTCCGAACTGGTGCCCGCCATCCTGACCCCCGGCGAATGGACCGGCTGGAGCAGCACCGCACGGGAGATTCTCAAGACCGATTCGGCCTTCGGAAACGATCCGGACAGGATGGACCACTACGTGGTGAGGGACAAGCCCATGTCCCTGGAGGAGAGGATCTACAACAGCTTCCGCACGGAGAAGAACTTCTTCAAGAAGATCAACTACATGCGGGAGTTCATGGAGACCTCCGATCCCAATTCGGACTACTTCAACGAGATCTTCCAGTTCTTCGCCGGCTACCTGAAGACGGCCAACGTCAACTTCAACGTGGTCTGCTCCTACCTGCTGGTCACCAAGATCGCCCGGAAGTACCCCTTCCTGAATCCCGGCCTCAACTGGGGCTTCAAGGAGCTATTCTCCGATATCGACGACGTGAACGTGACCCCCCTCTTCCTGGAGATCGACGATTCGGACCTGAGACGGGAATTCCTCATCAAGGTCCGCCAGGAAGTGGAGGACTGGGACCGGATCTACCTCTCCATCTTCCCCTTCTACCAGACCAAGTACATCATAGACGACCTGAAGGGCGCCGGGTACCGGGACAGGGTGAACAAGCTTTTCACCGACGTGGTTGAACGTTACCGGGAGTACCGGGAGGCCTTCCTCTGGGTGGCCCGTACCTACGGGGACCAGGAGAAGTGGCAGGAGAGCACGGGCATCAAGTACGAGAAGGTACTCATCAATCTGATCCATCTTCTGGACCTGACTTACCGGGACATCGCCAACAAGAAGGACGCCACCAACAACAGAAAGATCAGCCGGGGCGTGGAAACCTATCTGTTCAAAGAGCTGAGGCTGGAAAATTTCATCCTGGAGGGGGACAAGGATACGGTTTACCGCCTCTTCTCCCTGATCAACGACGTGAAGGATATCAACCCCAAGCTCATCGTGAACCTGAGGAAGAAGATCGAGGAGAAATTCCCCGACTTCAAGATCGCCGCCGCCCGGGAGACGAGACCCCTGGAAGCGGCCAAGAGCCGGAACTTCTTCGTTACGGAAGCGGCCCTCATGGAGAAGCAGAAGGAGCTCAAGCAGATCATCGAGGTGGAAATCCCCAAGAACTCCAAGGAGATCGGAAAGGCCATCGAGCTGGGAGACCTCAAGGAGAACGCCGAATACAAGGCGGGCAAGGAGAAGCAGGAGTCCCTTCAGATCGCCGTGGGCCGTCTGCAGGACGAGATCGAAAGGGCCCGGGTTTTCAATCCCGAGGAAGTGGATACCAAGAAGGTCTCCTTCGGCACCCGGGTGGAGCTTGTCAATCTGGACACGGAGGAGACGGAGGTCATTACCATCCTCGGCCCCTGGGAGTCCGATCCCGCCAACCGGATCATCTCCTACGTTTCCCCCTTCGGCGCCGCCCTGGCTGGAAACCGGAAGGCCAAGAAGCTCTCCTTCGAGATCAACGAGCAGAAGTACAACTACCAGATCGTCAATATCGAGAAGGCGGAGTTCTAGGAATAGCTCCGGGTATAGAAAAGCCGCTCCCCGGGGGGAGCGGCTTTTTTTTCTTTCCCGTTCTCAGCCGATGGGGCGGTAGGAGATTTTCCGGTTCCTCTCGTCGTAGAAGACCACCACCTTCTCCTTCTTCTCCGTAACCGTATCGGTCCTGTCGCATATGGTGACCTGCGCTCCCGGATAGAGAGTGCCCGTAACGGTCATCTCCGCGGAAAAGCAGGTGTACTGCTTGACGATCTGATCGGCGATGGTTTTCTGGATGGCGGCTACGGCCTGCTCCACCTTCGCCTCCAGCTCCTCCCGCTTCCTGTCGCTGGCTATGGTTTTTATCTTCTCCTTCTTAGCGAGGATCTCATGGAGGATCTTCTGCTGCCCTATCAGGTGGCGGGCTTCCACGAAGGAGATGCCCAGATAAACGTGTATATTGCCGTTGGAGGGGCTTCCCAGGGTATGGGTGACGAGGCTCTTCTCGGCATAGACCGTCCCGCCGATCAGTTTGCCGTTCTTGAGGATTTCCAGTTCGCCCAGGGTGCTGATCTCCGAATCCACGATGGAGGATTTGACCGCGATGCCCCCCAGGGACTCCACCTTGCAATGCTCTATGAACTTGGTCTCGATCTTGCCCTGCACCCGGATGATTCCCCTGTTGCGGCCGATGATCCCCCCCTCGATGATGAGGTCCTTGCGGGTGAACACCTCCGAGGCGTCCAGGGTCTCCTTGCAGTGGATGCTCCCGCCGGCGGCCACGCGGAATCCGTCCTTGATCTGTCCGTGGATGATCACGTCCCCGGGGAAGGAGATGTGGCCGGTGCTGTAGTCCACGTTGCCCGGGATATCGAGAACCTCGTTGATCTGGAAGTATTGATCATCCATCTCGAAGCGTCCCGACTTGACGGCGTAGAAGACGCCCTCCTTCTCCACCACGTTCTCCCCGGGCTGAAGCTGTTCGATAACCTTCCTTTCCGGGGGGATGGGTTCGTCGTAGACGGTGCGACCCTCGGTTCCCCTGGATTCCTCCACCCTGCGGGCCAGGGGCTCACCCTTTTTGACCATGACGAAGGGGGAGACCATCTTGAAATCGATATGGCCCTGTTTTTCCACGGGGGGGCGGCTCTCGTAGAGCTCTTTTTTGATATTGATGTAGGCGGGAGTGCTTTTTACGGGCCTGTTTCCCCGGGCCACGATAAGCTCATCACCGGATTTCTGTTCCAGCAGCTCCCTCAGGACGTCATGCCTGATGCCGAAACGCACCCCCTGAGCGGCCAGGAGGGATTCCAGATTGTCCAGGGTGGGGAGACTGTCCCCGGCCCGGGGAAAGTCTATTTTCATAAAAACTTCCATGCCGTTTTCGGAGACGCGTATGTGGACGAAGGGCTCGCTGTGCAGTCTTATATCCCTATTATGCCATAGATCGGACGTTTCCCCCTAAAGGGGTAGAAAAACCGG
>QKAI01000181.1 GCA_003246505.1 Spirochaetaceae bacterium
TCCTCGCCTCGGCGGGAATTCCCGTGCCCGATTACATGAGGGGCCGGGCCCTGAACCCCCTGGCTTCGGGGGAGGCGGGGGAGTGGCGCAAGGAGGTGTACATGGAAATTTCCGAAAGCCACATCGGCCGGGCGATACGAACGGAGAGATGGAAATACGAGGTGGTCTTTCCCGACCACGGGGAGATAAACGGGGTGACCCACCCCGGGGGGGATGTCTACGTGGAGGCCTATCTTTACGACCTGGAAAGGGACCCCTGGGAGCAGAGCAATCTGGTGAACGACCCCTCCCTGACCGGAGTCAGGGAGGAGCTGGCCCGGATAACCAAGGGCTACATCGATGCCATTGAGAACCGGAATGTTACCATCCTCCCCGGGACGATCTCCCCGGGGCAGTATCCCTGACCGGTCACTCCTCCCGGCGGGCGTACTTCTCCAGGCGCACCTCCGCCGGTTTGGCCGATGAGATGACCCCCGGCCCGCCCAGGCAGCCCCCCTCGCAGCACATCACCTCTATGAAATCCAGATCGGGGAAGAACTTGGTGTAGTTGCCCAGCTGCTTCACTTTTTTTCTGTCCAGCCCGTCCAGGCGGACCGTCTTCGCCTCCTCTCCCAGATAGGAGAGGAGCGCGTCGGTGACGCCCCCGGCCCGGGCGAATTCCCGTCCCTCTTTCCGTGCCTCCGGACCCGCCGGGGCGGCCTGCACGGACAGGGCTTCGCTCTTCTCCACCTCAATGCTCCCCGCCAGCAGGAAGGCCCCCAGCTCCTCGAAGGTCATGGTGTAGTCAATGCAGTCCAGCCGGGCGGCCTCGTTCTTCTTGGCGATGCAGGGGCCGATGAAGACGGTGATCGTCTCCGGGTCCTGCCTCTTCACCAGGTCCCCGGTGATGGCCATGGGGCTGGGGGTGTGGGAGATCCGGTCCCTCAGGGCGGGGAGATGCTTCTCCACGGTCTCCTTCCAGGCGGGACAGCAGGAGTTGGTCAGGGGCAGGAGGCCCTCCTTCCTCTTCTCCCCCAGTTCCTGTGCTTCCAGCCGGGCGGTCTCCTCCGCCCCGGAAGCCACTTCCACCACCCGGTCGAAGCCGATGTCCCTGATCGCCCCGTTCAGTCTCTCCGGGTCATAGGGGAACTGGCCGTACAGGGCGGGGGCGACCAGGGCGGCCACTTTCTTCTCCCCTTTCAGGGCCGTTGCTATGTCTATGATGCGGCTACGCTCCACCACCGCCCCGAAGGGGCAGCTCCGGGTGCAGTTGCCGCAGCTGATGCACTTGTCGAAATCGATGGCCCGGGTGCCGTCCTCCGTGCGGACGATGGCGTCCACGGGACAGTTCTCGCTGCAGGGGAGAGGGGTGTAGACGATGGCGTTGTAGGGGCAGAGCTGCTGGCACTTCCCGCAGTTGATGCATTTTTCCTCGTCGATGATGGAGCGGCCCTTCACTATGGTGATCGCGTTCTTCGGACAGTTGATCTGGCAGGGCCGGGCCACGCAGCCCCGGCACAGGTCGGTGACGTGGTACTTCCCACCGGCGCAGGAACTGCACACCATGTCCAGCATAGTCAGGGCTTTCATCTTATCCGGTTTCCCCCTGGAGGCCCGGTCCAGGGCCTTGCGGGCGTAATCCCTGAGGAGCAGGGTGTCCTCGTCATCCTCCTCAAGGGAGAAGCCCATGATGCCCATGAGGCGGTAGCGGATCATGGCCCGGTCCTTGTAAACGCAGCAGCGCAGGGACTCCTTCGTCCGGGGGTAGAGCCGGGGGGGCAGGGCGTCGATCTTCTCCTCCAGGGTGCCGTCCAGGGTCATGCGGATCACCTCGGACATGAGGTCCCTCTTGATATAGGCCGTATTGTTTCTCATGGCTAACATGTGGTTCCTCCCAGGGTGTTTTCCAGGGTGGCGAGCAGCCGCTCGGAGGTCATCTCCCCGATCACTATGCCGTTTATTTTCACGAAGGGAGGCCGGGAGCCGCTTTTGCACAGGTCCTCGCAGGCCACTCCCCGCAGGTTGATCCGCTCCCGGAGGGGCTCGGGGAGGTTTTCCAGAACGTCAATGAGATCCGCCGCCCCCAAAAGGTAGCAGGTGGTCCCCGTGCATATTTCCAAATCGATATTCTTCATTTTCCTCTCCTCTCAGATATATTCGGTGGTGGTCTTCTTAAGATAGTTCGTTTCCAGAGCCGCGGCGATCCTTTTCACGATGGTCCGCCTTATGCCGATCTCAAAGGGGATCGACGGATCCTGATGGGCCTCGTTGATCCGGGTCCCCACCAGGAACACCGCCCGGTCGCTGTTGATCAGCAGGGCGGCGAAGCGGGAGGCCCCGTCGTAACCGGAAAGGGCGTCCTCGTCCTTTTTCTCCAGGATCTCCGCCACCCGGGTCAGGGTCAGCATGCCCTCGGTCACCAGGGTGATCCCCTCCATCTCCGAGGCGGGGGGGACCTTTTCGGTGCGCATCTTCAGGTTGATGGTCAGCTTGCGGTTCAGTTCCCGGGAGACCAGATTGGCCGTTGTCCCCCCGGCCAGCACCGTTTTGCCGGGAAACTCGGCAATCCTCCGGGCCATGGGGGCGTCATTCTTCTGATCCATGGGGGGGCCGGTGACAACAAGAATCTCCCGGGGCCGGCGGAAGTAGACCGACAGGGCGGTGATATCGTCCATGGCCTTGCCCCGGTCCAGGAAGCGGGCCTGGCGGGTCAGGGATCGGGTCAGGTGCCAGGAGGAGAGCATCCGGTCCGTATTCATGAGCCCCTCTATGAACTGGGCCACCTTTTTCTGGCGCCAGCCCAGGGGGTAGCCCGGCGTTCCCAGGCCGGCCTGGGTCACCCCGTCGGAGAAGAAGATCAGCCTGTCCCCGTACTGGAGCTTCACCTCCGAGTAGAGGATCTCCTCCTTCTTGAAGGCGCTGGGGCGGTTCAGTTCCCTCCGGATCTTCTCCACCTCCATCACCCGTCCCTCCCGAATCATGATGTAGGGGGGATTGTCGTACTCCAGGATGCGGGCCTCCCCGTCGGCGGTGATCTCGCAGATGGTGAAGGTGGCGTAGCTGATGCGCCTTTCCCGGCAGACGGGGAGGGTATTCATGATGATCTCCGCCGCCCGGATGATATCCTTCTCCTCCTCCACGTACCTCTGGGCCATGCGGCCGGTCATGGTGGCCAGCACGTTGGCCTTGACCCCGCTCCCCAGGCCGTCGGAGAGGATGCAGATGTTCCGGTCGTCCTTTTCGGTGCGGGAGAGAAACACCGCGTCCCCCCCGATCCTCTGGCCCTCCTTGACCTGCTGGGCCCAGGCTATGTCCGTAAAGTAGTCCATCTACTCCCTCCTTCCCGGGGGCTTGAGCTCCTCTATGACCGAATTCAGGATAATCTCCGTCTCCGCCGCGTTCTCCCCCAGAAGGGAGGCGATCTGCTGGACGCTCTCCAGGTTCTTGCGGATGACCTCCTCCGCCTTGGTGATGATCGTGCCCCGGCGGATGGAGGGCTGGGTCACGTCCTGGAAGATGGCTCCCGCCAGGCGGTACCTCTCAATGGTGAAAAAGGTGGCCTTGTAGACCGAACCGGAGTGGAAGAGGCGCTCCTCCTTCTCCCTCTTATGGAAGAGGACCTCCGTGTAGTTGGGTCCGAAGGCGCCGAAATTCTCCACGTTCACCCCCTTGGCCTTTTCCACCATGTCCTGGTAGTCGGAGAGGTCCGTTTCGGAGAAGAAGTTGAGGAACCGGCTGTTGCACTCCACGATCTTAAGGTCCTGGTCCACGATGACAACCCCCGCGGGGATGGTCTTGATCAGGGCGTTCACCTTTTTCTGGGCCTGCTTCCTCATGTTGCCGGCGCACATCTCCTTCTCCGCCTTCCCCTGCAGCTTGGCGATGGCGAAGTCCCGGCAGGAGTCGTAGCCGCAGCCGCCGCAGTTCAGCCGGTCGTCGGGGTGCTTCTTGTCCAGCCCAATCAGAACCGCCTCGATCTCCTCTTCGGTGAAGGCGGGGATCTCCAGGGGGGCTTCCACCCGGTAGTCGTAGGATACGGCGGGCGTCTCGACCCCGTCGAAGGGCCGACGGCCCTCCAGACGGTTGTAGAGGATGGAGGTCTTCCTGAAGTAGGAGAGCCCCCCGGTCCGGGCCGGCCCGTTGACGCAGCCCCCGGCGCAGGAGAGGAGCTCGAAGAATCCCGGTTCCCCGTCGTCCCGGCTGGCCTTGATCTCCTCCAGGGTTTCCCGGATCCGGTCGATTCCGGAAATGTGGTAGCAGCGACCCCGGTCCGTGTCCCCTCCCAGGCTCTGGATCATCCCCCCGTCCAGGGGATAGAGGGAGGCCCTGCCGGAGCGGTACTCCAGAAAATCCTCCGGAAGGGAAGGCCCATCGGCCTCTTCCCTGTTGGCCGCCCTGTCCTCCTCCAGCCACTTGTCCAGCTCTTCGAAGGTCAGGGCTAGGTCGATGGTCTCCCGGTCCGCCAGGGCTTCCCCCTTCTTGGCGATGCAGGGGCCGATGAAGATCACCCCGATCCGGGCGCCGTATTTCTCCTTCAGATACCGGCCGTGGACAATCATGGGGGAGGCCGCCTCGGTCATGTTGTCCCTCAGCTCGGGATAGTAGAGGTTGATGAGGTTCACCACGGCGGGGCAGGCGGTGGAAATCAGCTTCTCCC
>QKAI01000424.1 GCA_003246505.1 Spirochaetaceae bacterium
GGGTGACGATCTGATCCTGATGCATAGCTTCCTTCCGTCTCACCGCCGCCATGTACCGGTTATCCTCACCGGTGCTCAGGTGATTCTCTCTTAAGTAGTACTGTACGTTTCCGATTTTTTCTTCCCTATCCATTGTTGTGTCCTTTGGGAGGTCCCTGCCTCCCGTCCATAATTTTTTGTGTAAGTGGCCACCTTACGGCAGAGGGTCAGACAGCAACGCTGTTCTTAACCCTCTGCCTTATAACTATGGGAGAAAATGTAAATTCGGAAAAAAAACGGGAAAAAAAATGAAAAAAAATCTCCAGAGGCCCCGGAATCACTCTTCCTGAGCGGGATGATGTCCTTTTTGTGAAAAATCAGGCAAAAATAGTTTATACTCCTAGGATAAACATAAAGCAAAGGGGGAATCCCATGGCAGACGTTTTCAGATGGGGCATTATCGGACCGGGCCGGATCGCGGCGAAATTTGCCGAAGGACTTCAGGCGGTGGAGGGGGCGGCACTCTACGCCGTGGCCTCCCGCACTCCCGGCCGGGGTGAGGAGTTTATCCGCACCTGGGGCGGGGAGAAGGTCTACTCCTCCTACGAGGCCCTGCTGGATGACAGCCGGGTGGATGGGGTTTACATTTCCACCCCCCACGTCTTCCACCGGGAGAACGCCCTGCTGGCCCTCAAAGCGGGCAAGCCCGTGCTCTGCGAAAAGCCCATGACCGTGTGCGAAGCCCATACCCGGGAACTGGTGGAGACCGCCCGCCGGGAGAAGGTCTACCTTATGGAGGCCATGTGGAGCCGCTTCTTTCCCCTCATGGAAAGGATCCGCCAGCTCATAGCCGCCGGGGAGATCGGGGAGGTGCGCATGGCCGAGGCCGACTTCGGCTACCGCCGGGAGCTGGATCCCCAATCGCGCCAGCATAATCTGGACCTGGGCGGCGGAGCCCTCCTGGACGTGGGGATCTACCCCATCTCCTTCTTCCACATGCTCCTGGGCGTCCCTTCGGAGGTGCTCGGCTCCGCCTGCATAGGTAAGACCGGGGTGGACGAGCAGTCGGGCTACCTGTTCAAATATCCCAAGGGAGAACTGGCCCTGGGGTCCTCGGCGGTTCGGACCGATACCCCCTGCGAAGCCCGCATCATCGGGACCGAGGGCCGCATAGACCTGCCCCGGAACTGGTGGCGCCCCGGCGAGATAACCCTGTGGAAGGGGGAAGAGGCAAGGCGGATTGTGGAGCCCTTTGAGGGAAACGGCTACAACTTCGAGGCCCAGGCCGTCATGGAGGATGTGCGGGCGGGACGTAAGGAGAACCTTATCATGCCCCTGGATGACTCCCTGGACATCGCCCGGACCATGGACCGGCTCAAAAAGCAGTGGGGGCTGGCGTACCCCGGGGAACCGCGGTAGGAGATCCTACTTCAAGACCTTGCAGATGCCCCCCTGGAACTGAAGGCTGCGGGGGGTATACTGATGAAATTCGATATCCACCCCGGAGGGATCCTGGCACCAGCTGAGCCAGGAGTGATCCGAGCCCAGGGTCTTTTCGCTGTGGTCTATGCCGCTCTCCTCCAGGGATTTGAGGACCACGTCCATATCCCCCGTTTCCAGGCAGAAGTGCTTGAGGGGGGAACGCTCCATGGGAAGGTTGTCCGTATGGAAAATCTCCAGATAATTCCCTTCGCAGATCTTCAGGTAATATCCGATGAGCTTTCCATCTTTATAAAAATCGAACTGTCTCTGGAGCCCCAGAATATCGCAGTAAAAGATTCTGGTTTTCTCAAGATCCGCCGTTTCTATGCAGACATGGGCTAAGGCATTAATCATATCCCGTCCCTCCCGATACTACCATTGTAATCCCATCCCGGGCAAATTACCACAGATAAATTTAACTACGATTATGTAAAATCCGTCCATTTATTCCCCTTTTTGTGGGGATGGGGAAAGAAAACCGGTAAACTGCGAATTTCATTTATTTACCTATATTAAATCGATTTAACCAATAAGAATATCTATTGGCACGGCCTTTGCAATATAGCTGTTAAGGACGCCATGAACCGGCCGCGCCGGTTGGTCCTTAGGAGAATGAGATGACGACAGCCGTGCCCCTGCTCAAGGAGAGGGAAAAACAGGTTTACGAGAAAGGAAAGGGACAGTTCGATCTCCAGTGCGACCGCAAATCGGTAGCCGGTTCGGTCAGCCAGAGAGCCTGTGTCTTTTGCGGATCCCGGGTGGTTCTTTACCCCGTGGCGGACGCTCTCCATCTTGTGCACGGCTCGATCGGATGCGCGTCCTATACCTGGGACATACGCGGTTCGGTCAGCTCCGGTCCGGAGCTTCATCGTCTCTGCTTCTCCACCGATCTCCGGGAAAAGGATGTGATCCACGGGGGCGAGAAAAAGCTCATGCAGGCCTTGAGGGAACTGATTCCCCTCCATAAGCCCAAGGCCGCCTTTGTTTACAGCACCTGCATCGTAGGCGTCATAGGTGATGACGTGCAGGCAGTGTGCCGGAAGGCGACGGAGGAGTTGGGGATCCCGGTGATTCCCGTCCAGTCGGAAGGGTTCAACGGAACCAAGAAGGACGGATACCGGGTGGCATGCAAGGCTTTGGGAACCCTGGTGGGTACGGACGGGACCACACCCGTTTCGGAGATCAGCATTAACATCCTGGGGGAATTCAACCTGGCCGGTGAGGCCTGGATCATTGAGGACTACTACCGCCGTATGGGTGTGGAAGTGGTTTCGATCCTTACCGGTGACGGCAGGGTGGATAAAATCCGGAAATCGCACAGGGCAGCCCTTAACGTGGTGCAGTGCTCCGGCTCCCTTACTTACCTGGCGGAGGAGATGAAGGAGAAGTACGCCATTCCCTACATCCGCGTCTCCTACTTCGGCATAGAGGATGTGTCCAAATCCCTTTACGACGTGGCAGGCTTTTTCGAGGAAAAGGATCCCGCGGTCATGGAGAGGGCGGTGGAACTGGTGCGGGAGGAAGTGGTGAAGCTTCAGGCTCCCATGGACCGGTGCCGCCGCCGGCTGAGCGGCAAGAGGGCCGCCATTTACGTGGGGGGCGCCTTCAAGGCCTTCTCCCTCATTAAGATTCTGCGCACCCTGGGGGTGGACGTGGTCATGGTCGGCTCCCAGACGGGGAACAAACAGGATTACGCCCAGCTCGCCGATATGTGCGATCCCGGAACGGTTATCGTGGACGACTCCAATCCCATGGAGATGTCCCGGTTCATCATAGACAAGGACGTGGACCTCTTTATCGGAGGGGTCAAGGAGCGGCCCATGGCCTTTAAGCTGGGGGTCGGGTTCTGCGATCACAACCACGAAAGAAAGACCGCCCTGGCCGGTTTCGAGGGGACCCTGAACTTCGCCGAAGAGGTCTGCGCCTCCGCCCTGAGCCCGGTCTGGCGCTTCTCGCCCCGGCGGTCCCAGGACAGGAAAGGGAGATGAATATGTCAGCGCCCATGGAAAAACACTACGAACACGCCTCCAACCCCTGCCGGCAGTGCATGCCCCTGGGAGCCTCCTGGGCCTTTAAGGGCATAGAGGGCTGCATGCCCCTCCTCCACGGGTCCCAGGGCTGCGCCACCTACATACGGCGGTACATGATAAGCCACTTCCGGGAGCCCATAGACATCGCCTCCTCCAGTTTCGACGAGACCACGGTCATCTTCGGGGGGGAGGCGAATCTGGAAAAGGCGATACTCAACGTCTCCCGCCAGTACGATCCCCGGGTCATCGGCATCGGGACAACCTGCCTCTCCGAGACGATCGGGGACGACGTGGACCGGTTCATCATCGCCCTGAGGGAGAAGCACCCCGAACTCTGCCCCCTCATTCCCGTATCCACCCCCAGCTACCAGGGGACCCAGGAGGAGGGGTTCTTAAGGACCGTGCAGGCCACGGTGAAGAACCTGGCCGGCCAATACGGCCTGACGGACCGGGAGATTCCCTTTCCCGAAACCCCCTCCCTGAACCTTTTCATGCCCATGATCACCCCGGCGGACATCCGCTGGCTCAAGGGTGTCCTGGCGGACATGGGCATCGCGGGGACCATTCTCCCCGACTACAGCGACACCCTGGACGGGGGGATGTGGAGCGAGTTCCACCCCATGCCCCCCGGGGGCACCACCCTGGAGGAGATCGTGGCCATGGACAGGGCCGACGGCTCCCTGGAGCTGGGCTCGGACTACCCCAACGAGTGGCGCCCGGGCTACTACCTGCAGAAGCGCTTCGGCGTTCCCAACTCCCGGTGCCCCCTGCCCGTGGGCATAGACAGCACGGATCACTTCCTGAGCGTCCTATCGGAGATTACCGGCCGGGAGATTCCCGCCTCCTACGAGAGGTCCCGCTCCCGCCTGATAGACGCCTACGGGGACGGGCACAAGTACCTGTACGGCAAAAAGGTGGTCCTCTTCGGGGACACCTCCACCGTGGAGGGGCTCTACCGCTTCGCCTCCGAGGTGGGTCTGGATCCGGTGCTCTGCTTTACGGGCAGCCCCGCGGGCATTCTGGAGAAGACCCTGCAGAGGCTTCCCCAGCCGGAGGCCTCCGAAAAGCCTCCCCTTATCAGGGAGAACTTCGACTTCGGCGACGCGGAGGAGCTGATCGAGGAGCTTAAGCCGGACCTGCTC
>QKAI01000251.1 GCA_003246505.1 Spirochaetaceae bacterium
GATCCGGAGCCCTCTGCCCCAGGGTCACTCCCCCCCCCATCCCGGGCACCCTCCCCCGCGGGCTTTTCGCAGGGGAGACGCATCCGGAATAATACTACCAATGCAGTAGGAATTAATTTTGTCATTGAAATCCCATATTACAGGCTATTAGTGAACAGGTCAACACCCCCGGGGAAAACCCTCTTCCCAGGTTGACTTTTCTCCCCTTTTTAACCAGAATTGTATGATCCCGGAAAATCTCCGGAAGGGGATACGTATTTATCTGATAATCAAGCGATTCTACTGGTAAAAAACGGGTTTCCACGGGAAACCCGTTAAAAAAATATGAGGAGAGAGACATGAAAATTTCGAAAATGATTCTGTCTGTTCTGTTTGTTCTTCTGAGCGCCTCCCTGGTATTCGCCAACGGCGGAAAGGAAGTGAAGGAAGACAAGCCTGCCGTTGATAAGATCAAGGCCGGTTTCGTTTACATCGGCCCCGCGGGAGACTTCGGCTGGACCTACGCCCACGAGATGGGCCGCCAGTACGTTCAGAACAAGTACGGCGACTGGCTGGATACGATCACCGTGGAAAGCGTCCCCGAAGGGGATGCGGTCCGGTTCATCGACAGAATGGTACGGGAAGAGAAGTGCGACATCATCTTCACCACCAGCTTCGGCTATATGGACGATACGGTGGCCGCCGCCGAGAAATATCCGAACGTGAAGTTCTACCACTGCTCCGGTTACAAGAGAGCCGCCAATATGGGTACCTACATGGGCGACATGTACCAGATCTACTACCTGAACGGCCTCATCGCCGGCGCTCTGACCGAGTCCGACAAGATCGGTTACGTGGCCGCCTTCCCCATCCCCGAGCTGTTCCGCCATATGAACGCCTTCGCCCTGGGCATCAAGGAAGTGAATCCCAAGGCCACCGTGGACGCCCGCTGGACCTACGCCTGGTACGGCCCCGCCGTAGCCCGGGAAGCCGCCGAAGCCCTCGTGGCTGACGGGGTTGATGTACTGGCCTTCACCGAGGACACCCCCTCCGTTGTGGAAGTGGCCCAGGAGCATACGGAGAAGGGCGAGTCCGTTTACGCCTTCAGCCATTACAGCCCCATGCAGAGCTACGGGGAAGATTCCGTTCCCACGGGCCAGCTGACCGACTGGGGCATTCTCTACGAGAAAATGCTCCTCGACTACAAGGCCGATCCCGCGGCGGACCTGACCAACTACGACGTTCTTTACCTTCTCAAGGAGAACGCCGTCGACCTGGGCGCTTCCTACGAGGACAAGATCAATCCCAAGTTCGTTGCCAAACTCAAGGCCATCATGGTTGACGACAAGGACTTCGGCAAGATCTCCGTCTACGATCTGGTCATGAAGAGATACGACCAGATGAAGCAGGGCCGTGAGATCTTCGATCCCTACACGGGCCCCATCGCCGATCAGACCGGCGCCGTGAAAATCCCCGCCGGCGAGATCGCCTCCATTGGCCATCTCTTCGCCGAGATCAACTATCAGGTGGATAACTTCGTTTCTCCCCTGCCGTAATCTATGAGGGGGGCTTCGCGCCCCCCTTTTCCCCTATCTGGAGTCAACAATTGGAACGAATCGCCACCGTTGAAATGCGGGGGATTGGAAAATCCTTCGTGGGAGTCCGCGCGAACGACGAGGTGAATCTCACAGTGAAATCAGGAGACATCCTGGGTTTGCTGGGAGAGAACGGCGCCGGCAAGACAACGCTGATGAACATACTTTACGGCCTCTACCAGCCCGACCAGGGAGAGGTTCTCATCAACGGGCAGCCGGTCAGCGTCAAATCCCCCCGGGAGAGCATGCACCTGGGAATCGGCATGATCCATCAGCACTTCATGCTGATTCAGAAGCATACGGTCCTGGATAACATCATCCTGGGTTTCGACGACCTCCCCTTCTTTTTCCCCCAGAAGATCATGAGAAAGAAGATAGAGGAATTTTCCCGCCGCTACGGCCTTCAGGTCGACCCGGACAAATACGTCTGGGAACTCTCCGCCGGGGAGCAGCAGCGGGTAGAGATCATCAAAGCCCTCCTTCACCGGGCGGACCTGCTCATCATGGACGAGCCCACCTCGGTGCTGACACCGGCCGAGGCGGAGGAGCTTTTCACCATCCTCCGCCGCCTGAGCGAGGAGGGTCACACCTCCATTCTCATCAGCCATAAGCTGGACGAAATCATGAGCGTCTGCAACAAGGTTCTGGTCATGCGCAAGGGCAAAGTGACCGGGGAAGCCGCCATAGACGAGGTTAACGAGAAAACCCTGGCCACCATGATGGTGGGCCACGAAATATCCCTCTCCTACCCCAAGAAGCCCCTGGAACCGGGGGATCCGGTCCTGGAAGTGGAGGGCTTGAAGGTCAACAGCGACCAGAACCTTCCCATCGTCCGGGACCTGAGCTTTACGGTGCGCCGGAACGAGATCATGGGCATAGCCGGCGTATCGGGGAACGGGCAGAGGGAGATGGTGGAAGCCATCACCGGCCTCCGCACCACCGTGGCCGGGCAGGTGCGGCTGAACGGAAAGGACATCACCAACAAGTCCGCCCGCCATATCAACGACCGGGGCATCACCCATGTCCCCGAGGAGCGCATCAAGTTCGGCACCGTGGCCAATCTGCTCCTCCTGGAAAATTCCGTGCTCAAGCAGCACCACAACCAGCCCTTCAGCGTGAAAAATCTCATGAACTACCCCTCCATCCGGGAGCACGCCTCCCGTCTGGTGGAAGATTTCCGGGTGGACGCGGCCAGCATCAACACCCCCATCAAGAATCTCTCCGGGGGCAACATGCAGAAGCTGATCCTGGGACGAGAAATTTCCGCCAATCCGGACCTGCTCATCGCCGCCCATCCCACCTACGGGCTGGACGTGGGGGCCGCCGACTATATACGCCGCCGCCTCATCGAGTGCCGGGACGGGGGGGGATCGGTCCTCCTCGTATCGGAGGACCTGGAGGAGCTCTTCCAGGTCTGCGACCGGGTGGCGGTCATGTTCGAAGGCCGCTTCATGGGGATTGTGGACCCCGCCGACTGCGATATGGGAAATGTGGGCCTCATGATGGCCGGCTCCCTCCCCAAGGAGACGAACTGATGGAAATAAAGATACTGCCCCGGGAGAGGACCACTCCCCGCTTCACCGCCGCCGTCCTGGCCCTGTCCCTGCTGGCGGGGCTCTGCGCGGTGGGGGTCATCTTCCTGACAAAGGGAATCAACCCCTTCTTCGCTATCTTCAGGATCTTCAAGGCCTCCTTCGGAAGCTGGTACGGCTTTACGGAGACCATAACCAAGGCCATTCCCCTGGTTCTCATCGGAGCCGGCCTGGCCGTTGCCTACCAGGCGAAATTCTATAATATCGGGGCCGAAAGCCAGCTTCTCTTCGGGGCGATCTTCGCCACCTGGGTCGGGCTGCACTGGGCTCCCTTCCTGCCCCGCCCCCTGGCCATATCGGCCATGCTCGCCGCCGGATTCATCGGGGGCGCCCTGTGGGGAGTGATACCGGCCCTGCTCAAGGTGAAGTTCGGCATCAGCGAGGTCATATCCTCCCTCATGATGAACTACGTGGCCAACGAATTCGTGAAATTCCTGGTGGTCGGCCCCTGGAAGGGCGCCTCCAAGGGGGGCTATCCCTATACGGACGACCTCCCCGCCTCGGGAACCTTCGCCCTCATGGGCTACTCCCGCATCTCCCTTCTCATGATGATCCTGGCCCTGGCGGTCGCCCTGGTCCTCTGCTTCCTGGTCTACAAATCCCGGTTCGGCTACGAAATCCGGGTCATAGGGGAGAACACCGAAGCCGCCCGTTACGCGGGTATAGACTTCTTCAAGACCTCCCTGCTCATCATGGTCATATCGGGTGGGGTGGCGGGACTGGCCGGGGTCGGCGAGATCGGCGCCATCCACCATCACCTGAGCTACCCGGAGACCATATCCGGAGGGTACGGCTTCACCGCCATCATCGTGGCCTGGCTGGGTCGTCTCAATCCGGCCTTCGCCATCCTGTCGGGCCTCTTCTTCGCGGGCATCATCGTGGGGGGGGACGCCATACAGATCACCATGAATCTGCCCGCCGCCACGGTTAACGTGTTCAACGGCCTGATCCTGACCTTTCTCATAATGGGTGACTTCTTCATGAGCCACCGCCTTCAAATCACCGGGAGGAACCGCTGATGCTTGACGTAATCACATCCCTTTTAGTAAGAACCATCGTCGCCGGAACGCCCCTCCTTCTGGGCACACTGGGCGAGGTGACCTCCGAACGGTCGGGCATCATGAACCTGGGGGTGGAGGGTATGATGTCCGTGGGCGCCGTGACCGGCTTCATGGTCACCTTCACCACGGGGAATCCCTGGCTGGGCCTGCTGGCCGCCGCCGGGGCCGGAGCCCTGATCTCCCTCCTCCACGGATTCGTCACCATCAGCCTCCGGGCCAACCAGGTCGTGTCCGGCCTCTCCCTGACCATGCTGGGCCTGGGGCTGAGCGGCCTGTGGGGCAAAACCTTCATCGGCAAGCCCCTGGAAGTTCGCATGGCCCCCTTCGCGGTGCCCTTCCTCTCGGATATCCCCTTCGTGGGTAAGATCCTCTTCCATCAGGACGCCTACTTCTATCT
>QKAI01000454.1 GCA_003246505.1 Spirochaetaceae bacterium
AGTTAAAAAACAATACTCAGATCCTTTTTAGAAATATGATTGAGGGAGATTCGGGAAGAGCCGTTTCCACATTAAGAGATTCACTGCGAAAGACAATCGACGGCATCGTCTCTATCTATTACGAATGACTTCCGATAATATATATTCTGTCTACTTGTATTATATTTAAAAAAGGGGAAGAGACTCTTCCCCTTATCTGAATCAGGAGAAGAGCTCCCCATAGGAAATCAGTTCCCCATCCTTGTCGATGGCCCAGCTTTTCACCCTTTCGAGGCGAAAGTTCTCATAATCCTCAAAGCGTTCCCGGAGGAACTTATTGATGCTATTGTAAAGGACCTTTTCCCGGGAAAAGAGATGTCTCACCATAACAGCCCCATGGGGGCTGTCTAGTAGTTGAAAAGACTTCCCGATTTCCGGATCCCCGATCAGCATGGAAAGTTCACCCCGTAACTGATCCGTCGTTTTCCCCGTATGGGCAACCTTCCAATCCGAACCGCCCCAGTTCTTCATCAGGGTATACTTTCTTTTCCCTTCGATAACCGGAAGCGCCGAGATCTCCCGGATAGAAACACCGGCACAGACGGAGGCATTGAATTTTTCTCTGAAGGAGTTCCCGTCGATTTCCCCGGTCATCTCCATCAGGACAATCTCGTCGGAGGAATCCGCTCCCAGGGACAGGGGGCTCGCGAATTCGATCTTCGGCTTGGGATTGAACCCCTCGGTCATCTTTAAAGGGGCGCCGGTACGGTAGACGGCGCGCTCCACGGCACGGAAAAAATCCAGGTGACCGATAAAACGGGCGGCCTCTTTCTTTTCCATAACCAACAGATAGGGATAGTACCCTCCCTCTTCCGATTCAGCCTTCCCGGTTTGGTTCTGCAACGATTTCCTGGCATTTCTTACGCGGACAGCTCTGTTGCATATTCCGCAATTCTCATGGCAGGTCTCTTCGCAGGGTATGGTAAGTTTGCTTTCATAGGAGAGCTCATTCTCCTTTTTAAGGGATTTCTCCGTCACGGAAAGATCGATGAAATCGTATAGATCGGTAAAATCCTCATGGGAGGAACAGGTGAAACCCACCACATCCCAATCGGCATTCGCGATAAGTTCCTTCCAGAGATGGCGGTCCAGATGGTCGTCCCAGCTGTCCAGCCGAGCCCCGCGTCTGTATGCCTCAAGAAACAGCTCCCCCGCCCTTTTATCACCCCGGGAGACGATGGCTTCCACGAGAGAGGCGAAGGGGGAATGGAAGCTCACCCTTATTCTCTTGTTAACGCTCCGTTTGATGTGCAGGATCTTCTCAAGGCTGGTAGCCTCTTCCAGCTGCCGGGCATTCTGATAGGGCGTGAACACCTTGGGAATGAAGGTGCCGATATTGACGGTCAGATTCATCCCTGTGGCTTCCTGAATCCGGTTGAGATAGGAGATCATCTCCTCCTCCTCCCTGTCGTCGATGGAGACGGGCAACCCGAGCATAAAGTAAAATTTGGCCTGACGCCATCCCCGTCTTTTCGCCTCGCCCAGGATCTCGATGATCTTTTCCTCCGAGACATCCTTGTTGATCCCGTGCTGCCACTCCTCATTGGCCGCCTCAACCGCAAAGGTCAGGCCGCTCTTCTTTACCTCCCCTATCTTCTCTATGAGATCGAGGCTCAGAGAATTGACCCTCAGAGAAGGGAGGGAGAAGGAGACATGCAACCCCCGGTATCTTTCGTTAAGAAGATCAACGAGGGCGGAAATATCCGTGAAATCCCCCGAAGAGAGAGAAGATAGGGTAATATCCCTGTAACCGGCCTGGAAGACCAGAAAGTCCGTTTCCTCGATAATCAGATCCCAGTCCTTTTCCCTCTTGGGCCTATAGTAAACCCCGGCATGGCAGAATCGGCACTTATTGGGGCATCCCCTCATGATCTCCACGACACCGTGGTCCTGAACGGTCTCCACGGTGGGCACGGGCAGAGCGCTCGTCCAGCCCTTCTCCTGACCGAAACGGGTGTATTTGATAATGCGGGTTTTCCCTTTCTTCCCGTCGAACCAGAGATAGTCCTGCTGTTCCAGATAGGAGCACAACTCTTGCCGATTTCTTCCCTCTTTTTTCATAGTGGCTAAGTGGCTAAGCAGCTCCACATAGGCTTCTTCACCCTCCCCTATATAAAAGAAGTCTATGAAATCGGAAAAGGGCAAGGGGTTCGTCACGGAAGGGCCCCCTGCCAGAATAATGGGATCCCCCTCGCCTCTCTCCCCCCGTCGGAGGGGGATTTTCCCCAATTCCAGGATATTCAGAAGATTGGTAAAGCAGAGCTCGTACCCAATGGAAAAGGCAAGGATATCCAGTTCATTCAAGGGGATGCCCTTTTCCAGGGTGAAGTGGGGAATGTCCCTTTTCCTCAGGAGGGATTCCATATCCTCCATGGGTGCGAATACCCTTTCGCATTGAACATGGGGGACCGAATTGGCCAGGTTATAGATGATTTTGATGGCCTGATTGGACATGCCGATGGAGTAAAGATCGGGAAAGGAAACGGCCATAACAAGGTCCTGATCCTCTCCGTATGTAATGGAACCGAACTCCCCTCCCCTGTACTGACCCGGAGTCTGTACGGAATAGAGAAGATCGTCCCTGTCTATATATGTCATTTAATCTCTGTACCTCTTTTGGTGTATGCTGAGCATAATACCAATTGAAATAAATGCCGTCCAGAGCGAGGAGCCCCCATAGGAGAGAAAAAGGAGGGGAATGCCCGTGATGGGCATGATGCCTATGGCCATTCCTATATTTTCAATGATATGGAAGGAGATCATGCCCACAATTCCCGCGCTGATCAGGGCGCCGAATCTGTCCTTCGCCGTAAATACGATGTAAAGCCCACGGATTATGATCAGGGAAAAAAGGAAGAAGAGGACCAGGGAACCGAAGAAACCGCTCTCCTCGGCGAAGATGGAGAAGATGAAGTCCGTGCTCTGCTGGGGCAGGAACCGGTAGTGTGACTGGGTCCCTTCGAGGAATCCCTTTCCCGTGATCCCCCCCGACCCCACGGCTGTCACCGACTGGATGATATTCCATCCCGCTCCCCGGGGATCCACCTGGGGGTTGAGAAAAACCACCAATCTCATGAGCTGGTACCCCTTGAGGACTTTGAAGGCCCCCAGGGTAATCCCATAGGATGCCAGGATCCCTCCGAAGCAATAGAGTAACCAGAAATAGATCTGCTTCCTGAAAAAGAGGAGCCCCGCGCCGGAAAAAAGAATCAGGATCATAAGCCCTGTCAGGAAGGGGATCATAACCTCCCTATCACTGAAAATCCTCCCCAGGACGATGAAATTCTCCGAGAGATAAAGGTCCCAGGCATAGAACATGGTAAAGACTGAGGTCAGAATGACAACGAGGAAGAGGAAGCCCAGGTAACGGAAATCCGCCCCCCCGATATAGAGGGCGGCGATGAGTATGGGAAAAAAGACCAGGGTGGTTCCCAGGTCCGGCTGTATCAGGATAAGAAGGGCTGGAATGGCCACGATGAGACAGGCCGTGGCGAAGACGCGGAAGGTTTCGCTCTCTTTGGAATTGTCCTCCAGATAGGAAGCAAGAAAGATAATGGTTCCTATTTTGGAAAATTCCGAAGGTTGTATTCCCAGGGAACCTATTCCGAGCCAGGATTTGGCGCCGTTAACAACGGATCCGAATATGGCCGTTATGACGAGGAGTCCTACAAAGGTCATATAGACATAGAGTGAGATCAGCTTGAGCCGGCGGTAATCGAAAAAGGAGATAACGAACATCAGGGCGAGTCCCGTCACGCCCCAGAGAATCTGCTTGATATACTCATTGGAGACATTGGTTCCTATGGATGTGATGCCGCTGGAATAAATGAATAGAATTCCTATGACCGTCAGGGTGATGACCGTGAGGATGAGCACGAAGTCGTAGCCCATAATGGAAATGCGACGGCCTCCGTTTCGTTTTCCCGTGAAATATTTCAGGGGCATTCTACTCCTCCTCGTCCAGGGGGATTCCCCAGGAGTACCAGACGTAGCGGCTTTTCAGCTCCCGGACTTCCTCCTCATAGGTTCTCTCTCCGAAGATCCCCCCGTAGATGATATCCGCCGCCTTGATGGCCCACCAGTCCCAATTCTCATTATAGGCTTCGATCTGGGTGACAACCACGATCTGATCCTCCGGCGCGGCGTCGTAGGGCCCGAAGGAGATGAACCAGGCGTGCCAGTTTTCATCAATCCCCACCTCGCCGGTACCGGTTTTTCCGGCGATATCCACCGTATTATTCATAATGGCGGGCTGGGCCGTGCCGTTTGTAATGACGTAACGCATGGCTTCCCTGGTTTTTCGGAAAACCCCTTCGTCAAGATAGGATATGTCCCGGATCAGTTCCCTTTCCGTATTCATGATGACATTACCCGTTTCCGGATCGATAACTTGCTTGAGAAGATGGGGCTTATAGAGTTTCCCATCGTTGACAATCATGGAGACGAGATTCGCCATCTGCAGGGGTGTGACCAGGACGAATCCCTGGCCGATGGAGTTGTTCAGCGTATCACCCAGGGTCCAGGGAGTATTATAGACATTCTCCTTCCACTGGGGAGAGGGATTGAC
>QKAI01000407.1 GCA_003246505.1 Spirochaetaceae bacterium
ATGGCCGACTTCCCTCAGGTGCGGTTCGTATACGGCATCGATCAGCTTCCTGACGCTCTTTCTATTGACGAGATTGATATAGCCGCTCCGGCCCTCCCCGTTCCTGGTCAGGTAGGTGATGATGATTCTCCACCGTCCCGGGGGAACGTCCCAGACGAGAGATCCCTCCCGCACCAGGGGGGTCAGGTCAAGAGGGATCTGGTCTGCCGGGGCGGTATTCATAGGCAGCGCGGTGACGCCGAGAAGTCTGTCGTCACGGAACCGGGGAACCCATTCCTTTGCCGGGGGAGAGAAGAAATTCATCCTCACAGGGTTTTTCACATACCGGGCATGGGCGCCGATATCGAGCTGGGCGGATTTCATAGGCCCCAGTACTTCGGCATAGGAGTAATAGAGATACTGTTTCTGCAGCTCTGCGGGAGCGTCCTCCATCTCACCGTTGGCATAACCGGTGGGGAAATGCTTATCATCAAGAATCCAGATCTTCATGGAATGCTTTTTGGCTTCCTCGATAATAATCCTCAGATCACCCCACCATCGGGGACCGCAAAAATCCGGATGGGGCCGACTTTCCAGGCACACGGCCCTAATACCGGTAGAGGCGATCAGGGAGATATACCGGCGCAAAGTATTTTCATCCTCCCCGCGGAGCCAGAAAAAAGGAAAAATATGGTTCTCCCCATATCCGTATGTCAACAGCCTATCTAATTTTGATTCCATTGAGACCCCACTTATCTCTGTTCCAGATCTGTTTTCGTTGGATACCGGAAGGAGAAGGATCCGCTACCCAGATGCCGCACTTCTTCCTTTTCGGGAAGATGGAGCTCGGCGGTTGTATTTACGGGTATTGACCCCTGAATGAGGATTTCCCCTCCCGTGCATTTCCAGGAACAGGACAGCGTTCCATAGGGAGTCTCCCGCCGAGCCGAGACTTCGGTCAGTCCGTTTATGAACAGGGGCTTCAGTCTGATCGATTTGTATCCGGCTTCTAGGAAACCAATCCCCGCCAGCTGCTCTATCATCCAGGACCCGATGGAGCCGAAGGCGTAGTGATTGAAACTGTTCATCCCGCTCTCGTTAAAGCTGCCGTCCGGCTTCATGCTGTCCCACCGTTCCCATATGGTGGTGGCCCCCTTCTTCACCTCATAGAGCCATCCGGGATATTCTTCGTTAAGGAGCAGATCCCC
Source organism: Spirochaetaceae bacterium (assembly GCA_003246505.1). GTDB lineage: Bacteria > Spirochaetota > Spirochaetia > DSM-2461 > DSM-2461 > SZUA-368. Next base: position 1,188 of record QKAI01000407.1, read on the forward strand.
GGCTATATCATGGGCGCCTATGGAGGTCAGGACATGAAGGGCGAAAGGGGTCCCGATAAAACCGGTAGTCAGTTTTTTGCCGTGATTTATAATATTTTCGATGAGCCTGTATTTGACTTTTTCCCGGTGTTCTTCCGGGACAAGATCAAATCTCAGCGCCAGGAGGCAGGCGGTCTGGGTCTCGCAGACCAGCCGTCCCGTTCTCGTTATGTACTCCTCCTGAATGCCTTTGCGGATCTTACCATATAACTCGCCATAACGGCGGGCGTCTTTTTTATACCCCAGAAGGGCTGCGGTTTTCGATACGATTTGCGTACTGTAAGCATAAAACAGGGAAGCGATAAAATAGGGATCCGTGGCGCCGTAGGGCCATTGAGCTATCTGCTCCGTATCCATGGCCAGCCAATCGCCGAACTGGTATCCTGTCTGGCGGAGATGGTTCGGCGTTTCCTGTCTTTCCATCAGATCCACCCACCGCTTCATACTATCGTATTGTAGTTCCAGTATCTCCTTGTCCCCGTAGATCTGATATAGTGTCCAGGGGATAATGGTGGCGCTGTCGCTCCACATGGCAGCGCCTCCGCGCTCACCCAGGATGTTGGGGATTATATGGGGGATGCCGTATTCGTCGCTCTGTTCGCTTTCCAGATCCTTCAGCCATTTCCTAAAGAACAGATAGACATCGCGCAGTTGCGCCGCCGTCCCTATGAATGCTGCCGCGTCTCCGGTCCAGCCCAGCCGCTCATCCCGCTGGGGACAGTCGGTGGGAATATCGACGAAGTTCCCGTCCATGCCCCAATTAATATTGCTCCAAAGTTGGTTAATTAGGGGATGGGAACAGGAGAATTCGACCGTTCCCTCCATATCAGTGGACAGGACACAGGCCTTGAACCAGGACAGGGAAGGATCTGTGCCCAACCCTTCGACCTTTATATAGCGAAAGCCGTGGTAAGTGAATCGGGGACGAAATCTCTGGAGACCCTCTTTACAGATGAATTTGTCTGCAGCCCGGGCAGTCCTCAGATTGCCATTATAGAAGTTCCCATCCCGATCCAGGACTTCCCCGTGAGATATCAGGACCTCCATACCCTCCTTGCCTTGGATCGTTAATTCCACAAATCCGGAAAGATTCTGTCCGAAGTCGATGACGGTCTCCCCATTGGGAGTGTGAATAAGGTCCCGGGCTTCCAGTTCATTGATGATTCTGACGGGAGGAGATTGTTGGGCAATAAGCTTTCTTTCTCCGATATCGAAGGGGACAACCTCTCCCTCACACAAAGTCTGTTTTCTATGATCGATTGTCTCACCGTGATATATCTCCGAATTGAGGGTCTGTCCGACTCCCCATTTCCACGATTCATCGGTCCTGATTATCTCCTTTCGGTCTCCATACCAAATATGGATTTCCGCGAAAACAGCTGTCTGATCGCCGTAATTCTTTGTGCGTCCGTTCCCTCCGAAATCGCCGCTGTACCATCCGGGGGCAACAGTTATATCTATTACATTGCTATCCTGTAGCATGCCGGTGATATCATATTCCTGATATTGGATATGGCGCTTGTAATTCGTCCATCCGGGAGATAGAAACTCGTTTCCTACTTTGAGGCCGTTCAGCATGACATCATAAACGCCACAGGACGAGGAGAACAGACGAGCTCGAGAAATAGAATCGGAACATGTAAAGTTCTTTCGGAAGATTTGGCATCCCTTGGCATTCTCCTTAGGCTGATAAGTGATCCATTGAGCTGTAAGTCTAGACTCATCAAAATAGGAAGTTTCAAACTGTGACTCTATTTTGGCGCACTCCTCGCCGTTATCCCAGACCTTGAGTGATACGGTATAAACGGTCAGTTCCTCTAACTCGAATCCAACATAGGAAATACCGATACTTTCAGAACTTTCGACCCTACCGGAATCCCAAAATAGCCGATTATTACCGGAAACCCTGATTTGATATGACTCCTGTAAGACGTTAGTGTTGTCACTCTCAAGAGACCATGTGAACCGCGGTTCGGGAGTATCAATACCCAAGGGATTCTCCCGATGATCTATGTACAGCTTCTTAATTACAAGCATGTGATTATCCTTTTTTCTCAATATGGAAAAAATCTGAGCCATACGGTTCGAGGTAAATCTCATCATAGCATTCCGCGCCTGTCAAAAGGCTACTGCCACATATTTGATATTCAAATGTCTTTGCTTCTCCCGTAGTATTTACGAACAGGATATGCTCTTTTCCAATATTACGGGCGCAAATTCCCTTAGGAGTTACCAGACCTGATGAAAAAACATGTTTTTCACATAGCCAGTCGAAAACCTTTCCAGTTACGGGACTTCCCGCAGGCAAGCCTATATAAACGGCACTACCCGCGCCATAACTATTAACCGTTACTACGGGGACCTGTTGATCCTGATAATCGACGGAACCGAGTATCTCCGCCCCCTTTGCTTTTATCAACTCAAGATAGGAGGTATCAAATTCCTCCACACAATCCTGAAAATGGAAATTTATTGAACCATTACTCGCGACTCCCGCCGACTTGGCCAGTCCCCCTTCATTCACGCTGGGAACATGATGTTCCCTTCTTTCGAATCCGCGGATCTCAATGCCGAAAAGATCGCTCAGCCTTCCGGGCAGCGGCTCGGAAAAGACCGTATTGTTTTCGTTAACAATGGAAGAATATCCCGTCATGACAATGGTCCCACCATCTCGTACGAACGCCCTGATATTCTCGGCAGAGTCATTGTCCATGAGATTCTGTCCCGCTATGACGAGCAGCCGGTAATCTCCCCTTATGTTTCTGGTGTCTACAATATTCAAATCAATGTTTCTTTCGAAGAACCAGTTATAGACGGCCAGATTCTGATCTATGTAGTTCTGCTTATAAAAATCCGGGTTATTCCCCGAGCTGACCATGCTCTCATAGGAGTAGGCAAGGGCAACTTCCGGCTGGCTCTCCCTCGGAAAGCCGGAATGGGAAAGGATTTTGAATTCTTCTGAGATTTTCTTGAATTCTTCATACTTGACGCTCGTTGTCCCGTCATGATCCAGTAGTCCGAAGAAATACTGCTCCTCTCCTCCGAGCATACTCCGCCATGTCCAGGCGCATACTACTTGGGAACGGTAGATGAGTGAGAGATAGGCGTACATCCTCAAGACTCCCGGCTTCGGAGCATAGGCTCCGAACGTACCGGTCTGAAATTCCAGGCACCACATGGGCGCCTGTCTTTCAGCGATGCGGTGATCCGTGTTGAAACAGGCTCCCAGCAGGCTTCTCCTGTCCTCCGGGTATATCCCCGGGTAGAATCCAATTCCCGGGTAGTCAACATAGTCCCCATAGGACTTCAGATAATCAAAACCTACCTGAGGGTGCTCCGCCCAATGATTGGTGGATGTGGCGATT
>QKAI01000509.1 GCA_003246505.1 Spirochaetaceae bacterium
GCCTACGCCCCCCTCTGCGCCGCCATGGCCCGGGCGGGCTACGGGGTGCGCCTCCTCTGGATGCCCCTGAACCTGGCCTTTCTTGATGCGGACCGGGCCCTGGAGGAGCTGGACGGCTCCGACCGGGAACGGACGGTCATTCTGGCGGGCCACTCCCTGGGGGGCGTCGCCGCCTGCCTCTGCCTGGACAGGGCCCCGGACCGCTTTGACGGCCTACTCCTTCTGGCATCCTACCCTCCGGAGAGTGCGGATCTCTCCCTGTGGCAGGGGAAGGCCCTCTCCCTGGCCGGATCGGAGGACGGCCTGGCCACGGAGGAGAAAATCCGCGCCGCCTCCTCCCGGCTGCCCCGTTCCGCGGAGTTTCTCTTCCTGGAGGGGGGGAACCACGGCCAGTTCGGGGATTACGGCCTCCAGAGGGGGGACGGGGTGAGCACCGTCCCGGCGGAGCGGCAGATCGAATGGGTTGTGGAAGCCATGGACAGGGCTTTTCGCTGATAAGGAGGAATGTTATGAAAAGAATCGACGATTACCGGATACTTCTGGGCTGCATGAGAATCTCCGGAATGGACCCGAAGGAGAGGGAGAGGCTGATAGGGACCGCCCTTGACGAGGGCATCCGTTTCTTCGACCATGCGGACATCTACGGGGGAGGGGTTTCCGAGGAGGTCTTCGCCCATACCATCGGGGAGATGGGGGTGAAGCGGGAGGAGATCATTCTCCAGTCCAAGTGCGGCATAAGGGAGGGGCGCTTCGATTTTTCCCGGGACCACATCCTCGCCGCGGTGGATAAAATCCTGGCCCGCCTTAACACGGACTACCTGGACGTGCTTCTCCTGCACCGTCCCGACGCCCTGGTGGAACCGGAGGAGGTGGCCGATGCCTTCGACCGGCTCCACAGCCGGGGCAAGGTCCTCCGCTTCGGGGTGAGCAACCACAACCACTACCAGATCGAGCTTCTGAAGAAGTACGTGAAGCAGGATCTGCTTTATAATCAGCTCCAGTTCAGCATCATGCACACGGGCATGATCGACGCGGGGCTGAACGTGAACATGAAGGTGGAGAATTCCGTGGACCACGACGGGGGCATCCTGGACTACAGCCGCATCAACGGCATGACCATCCAGGCCTGGTCCCCCTTTCAGTACGGCTTCTTCGAAGGGGTGTTCCTTAACAACGAGCGGTTCCCCGAGCTCAACTGGACCCTGGACCATCTGGCGGACAAGTACGGGGTGACCAACTCCGCCGTGGCCATTGCCTGGATACTGCGCCATCCCGCCCGGATGCAGGCGGTCATCGGCACCACCAACCCGGACCGGGTGGCCGATATCGCCCGGGCGGAGGATTTTGCCCTGACCCGGGAGGAGTGGTACGAAATCTACCGGGCCGCGGGGAACAGACTGCCCTGAGCCTATTTTCCAAACCCCTTTTGTTATGATAGGATGAATTCATCTTAACTAAAGGGGTTAGAGATGAAAAAGTTCACAGCTAAAACGGTAGTCGTCATCGCCATCGGCGCCGCCCTGTACGGCGTGGGGGGCCTTCTGAGCATTCCCGTATTCGCCAACACCACCCTCAGGCCGGCCACGGCTATTCTGGCCATCTTCGCCGCCCTCTTCGGGCCTGTCGTGGGATTTCTCGTGGGAATCCTGGGGCACGCCCTCACGGACCTCTTCGGCGGATGGGGCTTCTGGCCCTCCTGGATTCTCGGCTCGGGCATCGCCGGACTCATCGTCGGACTCTACGGCAAGCTGACCGCCGACCGTCTGGACGGGGGAGCCTTCCCCGGTAAGGACATCGCCCTGTTCATCATCCTGGGCCTGGCGGGTAACTTCATCGGCTACAGCGTCTCCGCCATTCTGGACTACTTCATCTACTCGGAGCCCCTGAACAAGGTCATCGCCCAGCAGCTGATCAGCTCCAGCACCAACACGGTCATGATCGCCGTCATCGGCACGGCCATCCTGGCCCTGATCGCCAGGCGGAACAAGCAGGAAAGCAACCTCTCCGAGGACTGATCAGACCCGAATGAATCATTCCGATCCTCTCATCCTGTTCAGGGATTTTTCCTTTCAGTACAAGTCTCAGAACGCTCCCACCCTTCACGGAATCAATCTGACCGTGAACCGGGGGGAGAAGGTTCTGATCATAGGGCCCAGCGGTTCGGGCAAGAGCACCCTGGGCAGCTGCCTGAACGGGCTGATTCCCTTCTCCTTCAAGGGCAGCATAGGGGGATCGGCGAAAATCGGGGGAAAGGAGACCGCCAAAACGGGCCTCTTCCCCCTCAGCCAGATCGTGGGCACGGTCCTCCAGGATACGGACTGCCAGTTCGTGGGACTGAGCGTGGCCGAGGACATTGCCTTCGCCCTGGAGAACAGCTGCATCCCCCAGAAGGAGATGCGGGAGATCGTGCAAAGGACGTCCGCCCTGGTGGATATGGACCGCTTCCTGGGGCAGGCCCCCTTCGAGCTTTCCGGGGGACAGAAGCAGCGGGTCTCCCTGGCGGGGGTCATGGTGGACGACGTGGACTGCCTCCTCTTCGACGAGCCCCTGGCCAATCTGGACCCCCATACGGGCCGCCTGGCCATCGAGCTGATCGACGATATCCAGAAGAGGACCGGCAAAACCGTCATCATCATCGAGCACCGCCTGGAGGATGTGCTCCACCGCCCGGTGGACCGGATCGTCCTTATGGAGAGGGGCCGCATCGTCTCCGACACGGCCCCCGACGAGCTCCTGGCCTCCTCCCTCCTGGCGGAGAAGGGCATCAGGGAGCCCCTCTACCTGACCGCCCTCAAATACGCCGACTGCCCGATCACCCCGGAGGACCGCCCCTCCTCCCTCGCCTCCCTGGACCGGGACCGGTTCAAGCCCGCCCTGATGGGGTGGATGGAAAGGACGGAGACTCTCCCCGTCCCCCCGGGGGGGGAAGGGATTCTCTCCCTGGAGAATCTGACCTACAGCTACGACGGGAAGAGCCCCGTCCTCCGGGACATCGGCTTCACCGTGAAACGGGGGGAGATGCTTTCGGTCCTGGGAAAAAACGGGGCGGGCAAATCCACCCTTTCCAAACTGATCATGGGGGTCATCTCCCCGGACGGGGGAAGCATCACCTTCCGGGGGGAGAATCTCCTGGACAAACCGGTGAGCGAAAGGAGCCGGTCCATCGGATTCGTCATGCAGAACCCCAACCACATGATCTCCCACTCCCTCATCAGGGAGGAGGTGGGCTTCGGCCTGGACCTGAGGGGTACGGAGCCGGAGGAGCGGGACCGGCGGGTGGACGAAGTCCTGAAGCTCTGCGGCCTCTATCCCTTCCGCAACTGGCCCATCCGCGCCCTCAGCTACGGCCAGAGGAAGCGGGTCACCATCGCCTCCATCCTGGTCCTGGAGCCGGAACTGCTGATTCTGGACGAGCCCACCGCGGGCCAGGACTACCGCCACTACACGGAGATCATGGAGTTCCTGTCCAGCCTTAACGGGAAGACGGGCCTGACCATCATGATGGTCACCCACGACATGCATCTGGCCCTGGAGTACACGGACCGGGCGGTGGTCCTCTCCGAGGGGGAGCTCATCTGCGACAGCTCCATCGCCCGGGTCTTCACGGACCGGGAGGTCATAGAACGGGCCAATCTGAAGGAGACGAGCCTCTTCTCCCTGGCCGAAGATTGGGGCCTGGGCAGCCCGGAGGATTTCATCAACCGGTTCATCGCCCAGGAGAAAAAGATCCGGAGGGAAAACCGTGAACACCGATAAGATTCGCACCGGCCTGAGCTACGTGGAAACCGGATCCCCCCTCCACCGGCTGAGCGGGGTGACCAAATTCCTCCTCTTCCTCTACTGGATCACCCTGGCCCTGCTTACCTTCGACTACCGCATCATCGGCTCCATGCTGATCCTGGGCATCCTGCTGCTCATTTTGACCCGGGTGCCCTTCCGCGTTTACCGGCCCTTCGCCCTCTTCATGATCTTCGTGGTTATCTTCAACGCCACCTGGATCTTCGTCTTCTCCCCGGAGCAGGGGGAGATCTACATCGGCGGGCGCACGGTCCTCTTCTCCCTCACCGAACGGTACACCCTGACCCGGGAGACCCTCTGGTACCTCCTGACCGTGGCTTCCAAGTACCTGACCATCTTCCCCATGGCCCTGGTGTTCATCCTCACCACCCACCCCACGGAATTCGCCGCCAGCCTCTCCCGCCTGGGGGTCCCCTACAAGATCTCCTACTCGGTCAGCCTGGCCCTGCGCTATCTGCCCGAGGTGACCAAGGACTTCGTCAATATCATGCACTCCCAGCAGGCCCGGGGGGTGGACCTGACGAAGAACGTCTCCTTTGCCCGCCGCTTCAAAAACGTGACCGCCATCCTCATCCCCCTGATCCTCTCCAGCCTGGACAAAACGGACACCATCTCCAATGCCATGGAGCTCCGGGGCTTCGGGAAGATGAAAAACCGCTCCTGGTACAACATCAGGCCCTTCGCCGGGGGGGATTATCTCACCTTCGCCCTCATGGCCGCCTTCCTGGCTCTTTATCTGTACCTCCGGTCCACCCTGGAGGGGATGTTCTGGTACCCCTTCTGACC
>QKAI01000348.1 GCA_003246505.1 Spirochaetaceae bacterium
CGATCGATCTTATATGTCACCACGGGACCGGACTTCCGGGCGGCCTCCTCGATGGTGAGGATGGGCTCCTCCCCTTCGTAATCCACGGTTATCCCGTTGTGATACTCCTCCAGAACCGACCTGTCCGGTCCGCAGATGAGCAGAATGGGCTCCCCCAGATAGGTGACCCGGTCCTCGGCGAAGACCGGCCAGTCATCCACCAGGACGCTGACGAAATTCTTCGCCGGCACATCCCGGTAGTCCACGATGTGAACCCCTTCCCGGGGGGGAGGGAAATGGATGGCCCTGATTTTTCCTTTGACGACTGTGGACCGGAGGGTCACCGCGTAATAGACCTCCCCCTCCCAGTTCATATCGTTGATATAGGCGGCGGAACCGTCGATTTTCTCGCCATTGTCCACCTTGCCTATGCTGGCGCTGATATCCCCCTTCATAGGGGCGCCCCCAGATCCTTCCAGAGCCGGGTCGAGGCGTCGCGGCTTCTTTCGTACACCTCCTCCGTCGGTTCGGTATGGCGATAGTCGGCCAGCTTCAGCTCTCCCCCGCACCAGGTGTGGGAGGGGCGCAGGGCAGCGGCGCTTCCGTAAAAGAGATGACCCAGGGCGTTGTTTCCGTTCATGGGGGTGAAGTTTGTCTCGTCGATGAGGATCATGTCGGCGGCGTAATCCCTTTCCAGGCGGCCCAGTTTGATTCCCAGGCGGCGGGAGGCGTACTCGTAGCTATTGAGGAGCATGGCGTGCAGATCCCCCAGATCGTAGGCCAGGGGATCCCCGTACCGGTTATGGGTCCCGTAGAGGAGGGCCTGCCACTCGTTGGCCACGGAGGTGCCCAGGCCGTCGTTGCCGATAAAACATTTGACCCCGTGCTTCTTCAGGAGGGGATAGTCGGGAAAGCCCACCCCGTTATTCATATTGGAATTGGGGTTGAGCACCATGTAGCACTTCCTCTCGGCCAGGATATCCATCTCCTCTTCGGTCAGATAGATTCCGTGGATGATAAGGCTGTCCGGCGTCAGAAGACCGAATTTATCCAGTCTTTTGATAATCTCAAGACCGTGGTTCTTACGGCTGTCCTCCCCGTCCATAACGCTTTCCGCCACATGGATATGAACCGGATGGCCCTCCAGGCGGCGGGCGATCTTCTCCAGGGTCCCGTCGGAAAGGGTCATGGCGGCGTGCATGCCGAAGTGGGCGGCGCAGCGTCCCTTCTCCTCCTGGGCAAAGAAACCGGCGTTCTCCCCTATGCAGGCGTCCACGTCAAAGCGGTCGGAGGTCTCGAAGCAGAACATGCCCCTCAGGCCCCCCTCGGTGACCACGCTCCGCTTTAATTCCCCCAGGGTGCCCGCGATCTCCCTGCCGCTGGCGTGGTGGTCAATCACGGTGGTGACCCCGTGCTTCATGTAACCCAGGGCGCTGACTTTGCCGCTCCAGTAGGTCTGCTCCCGGTCCAGGGACTGGTCCATCTTCCACCACAGCTGGTCCAGGATCTCCTGGAAATTCCTGGGACTGAAGGGCAGGGCCATGCCCCGGGCGAAGGTGGAGTAGATGTGGGTGTGGCCCAGCACCAGTCCGGGCACGAGCAGCCGCCCCTTCCCGTCCATGATATCCGCTTCCTCTATTTTATGGATGACGCGGATCTTACCGAACTCCCCCATGGGGCCTGCGGCGACAATTTTATCGGTGAATATGATATATCCGTTCCCTTCGAAATTGCGGAAATCGTAAATTCTGACATTAATCAGGGCTTTCATTGGCGTGCCTCCCTTGTTAGGAAACGTCCCTCCGGTTCGGAGAGAACATTTCCGTCCATTACTATTTTACCCCTGAGCAGGGTTTTTTCAACCCTTCCGCCCACGGGAAAATCCTCGTAAACATTATAATCGCACCGGGAATGACCGGTTCCCCGAATGGTATCGGCCTTCTCTTCAAACAGGAAAAGATCCCCCTCGGACCCGGGCTCCAGAACTCCCTTGCGGGGGTAGAGACCGAAGAGCCTGGCCGGATTCAGGGTCATTTTGTCTATGATCCTGTCCCCGAACAGTCCGTACATGAGGGGAAAGGAGTATTCGATTCCCCCGATGCCGAAGGGAATCCGGCTCAGGAGGGACCGTTTTTTCTCAATCTGCATGAAGGGGCAGTGATCGGTGCCCACCGAATAGAGAGAGTCGATCCCCTCCTTCAGTTTGTCCGACTCCTTCTGACTGCGCAGGGGGGGAGCCAGCACGTATTTGTAGCCCTCATCCCCCTTGAATCTCTCGTCGGTCAGGAAGAAATACTGGGGGCAGCTCTCCATAAAGAAATTGACCCCGAATTTTTCCCCCAGCCGCTCCCGGGCGCAGGCCAGGCTGCTGCCGCAGGTGGTATGCACCATGTAGAGGGTGCCCCCCCGGCTGTCCACCATTTCGCAGAGCTGCTTCACCATATCCCTCTCGGAAATGGCGGGCCGGCTCCGGGAGAGGTCGTCGGGGCCGAAACGGCTGTCGGTGATGATGTGGTCCTCGTCCTCGCCATGGACCAGAATGACCGTTCCCCTCTCCCCGGAGAGGGTCAGGAATTCCTCCAGCTCCCGGGGAAAGGTGCGCCGGCCCGACTCGGAATAGGCGGTAAAGACCTTTACCGAGGGCACTCCCAGGCGGTGGGCTTCGGCGACGATGGGGGCGGTCTCCCCGATGGGATTGGCCGCGGTGACATGGAAGGAGTAATCCCCATGGCTTATCCGGGCCTGTTCCAGGCGTTTTTTAAAGGCCTCCTCCACCTGGCTGCCCCTTCCCACGGGATCGAGGAAATCGATATAGGTGGTGACGCCCCCGTACAGTCCCGCGGCGGAACCGCTGGCGAAGTCATCGGCGGAGCGGGAGTTTCCCACGGACAGGGCGAAGTGCACATGGGGGTCTATAATGCCGGGCAGAATTTTCTTTCCCTCCCCGTCCACGACGGTACGGGCATCATACTCCCGGGAGGATATTTCTGCAATTATCCCGTCCCGGATATAGATATGATTCTGTTCCCACCGGGAATTCCTGTAGAGGATTCCGTTTTTTACAGCCAGATCGTACATTTCTCCCCCTCCCCCTTTTCTTTATAAAACCCGCTCCACCTCTTCAAGGGTACAACCCACCGGTTCGGGCATACTGATTCCCCGCAGTACCGCTTTCATGTCCTTATATCCGGTCCCCGTCAGCAGGAGCACAGCCTTTTCCGAACCGTCGATCCGCCCCTCTTCCCGGTCCCGGATATAGCCGGCCAGGGCCGTGGCGGAGGAGGGTTCCGTAAAGAGCCCCCCCTCCCGGGCGAGACGGGCCTGGGATTCGGCGATCTCCCCGTCGGAGACTTCCACCGCCCATCCGGAGCATCGAGAGAGAAACTGCAGGGCCGGTTCCCCGCAGGCGGGGGAGCAGACGGCCAGGGAGTCGGCGATGGTATCGGTCTTTTCCAGAATCACCTCGCCCCTCTCCTTCCAGGAGCGGTACAGGGCGTTGCTTCCCCGGGACTGAACGGCGACGCACCGGGGCAGCCTTTCCAGGACTCCCAGCTTTTTCAGATCCTCAAAGCCCTTGCATACGCCCGAATAGATGACCCCGTCCCCGGCGGGAACATAGACCACATCGGGAGCTTCGCCCCCCAGCTGGTTGAAGATTTCCACGGAGGCGCTCTTCTTGCCCTCTATGGTCATGGGGTTGTAGGCGGTGTTCCTGTTGATGCCCCCGTGTTTTTCCGACCAGGCCAGGGAGAGGGCAAAGGCGTCGTCATAGGTCCCCTTTACGGGTATCACCCGGGCGCCGAAATAGACCGAGGTGGCCAGTTTCTCCAGGGGCGCCGAGGCGGGAACGAACAGAATAATCTCCAGTCCCAGGGCGGCGCCGGCGCAGCTCATGGCCGCCCCCGCGTTGCCCGTGGAGGCCAGGACCACCCGGTTAATCCCCAGGTGCTTCGCCTGGGCCGCCACGAGGAGGGAGGCCCGGTCCTTATAAGACCCGGAGGGATTGAGAAAGTCGCATTTGGCGTAGAGATTCTCCACCCCCAGGGATCGGTTAAGCCGTCCGGGATGAGCCAGGGGCGTATTCCCCGCGGGGAAGGAGCTGTGAATATCCATGGGATAGGGAAAGAGGGCCAGCGGATCCAGGGCCCCCTTCCCGTCCCATGTCTTGGTCAGGGAAGAGAAATCACTCTCCACCAGAAGGTTACCCCTCTGGAATCCCCCGTCCCCCCTGTCCCGGCAGTCGGGGCAGCGGTAGACGAGTTCATCGGTGGTGATTTTCTTCCCGCAGGTAGTGCAGACGTAGGTGATCATCAACCGGCGGTGACCTCCCGGTTGAATTCCCCGATCAGGCGGTCGATCTCCGCGGCCATGGGGGGAATGCCGGTCCAGTAGTCCCGGTCATACCACTGGGCGTTGAGCTCCTTCAGCTCCTTGCCCTGCTGTTCGATCCAGGTGTAGTACTTGAGGTTGTGCACCCGCAGCCTGTCGTAGTAGTTCAGTTCCATCATGCTGTCGATCTTCTGCCCCTCCACGGTGCGGGCGTATACGGCCCGGGCGTCGGTGGCGGAGAACTGTCCCTGCTTCTCACGGTACTCCCGGAGGCG
>QKAI01000369.1 GCA_003246505.1 Spirochaetaceae bacterium
TCCCTTGGGATTCCGTCGGATGATATCCCGGCAGAGGTGACAGAAATTGCTCGGCCTGGTCAGGGGTGTCCCGTCCGGCTCGGTTATGATGGATCCCACGCGGACGGCCCGGGCGAACTGATCCTGGAGCAGTTGGATGGCTTCCAGATCGAAGAGGGAGGGGAAGGTGAAGTCCCCGGAAGCCTCCATGTCCGTTTCCCGGATATCGAATTCCCGCTCATAGCTCCGGACCTTTTCCTCAAGTTCCTCTATGCGAGCCAGAAGAGATTCCCTATCGCCCCGTTTCCCCATCCTCCGATTATACCCCATCTCTTCCGTCCGGGCAAATATTATCTCCACTGGATATAATGGGCGATTCCCTGTAGAATCCAGGACATGGGACGAAGGATTCCTGCGGGGAAGAAGATCTATTCCATAGCCTATCTCCTGGAGAAGCAGCCCGGGGCCCTCAGAAAGGATCCCCGCTATCTCCCCATGCGGGAGTCCCTGGAAGGTTCCCAGAGGCTGCTGGCCCTCCGGTTCAACCGCCGCTGCTACACCCTTCTGCACCGGGCGGTCATCGCCCCGGAAAACCTGGAGCACTTCTACCGGACCTACAGGCTTCCCAGGCACCCCTTCTTCCCCCTCTTTCTGGCCGTGAAAAAGTCCTACCTGGACAGCCGGGAGAGGGCCCGGGTTGAGAGGGAGGAGCTGATTCGACAAACCGTTGACTCCCTGCCGCCCCTGGTCAGAACCTATTGGGGAGCCTTTATTGGCTGGGAGGAGAGTCTGGGCCGGCGGGGGGCGCCCCTGTTCCGGGCTTGCCTCTATCCCCGGACAAAGAAGAAAGCCCGGGAGTACCTGTCCCTCTCCCGGGGAGAGTGGATCCTCCTCTACCGGGATTACCTGGAGAGGGGGAAGGGGAAATACGGAGCCCTTGGGGAGAAGGAGGGGAGGAGGCTTCTGGACCGGTTCGCCCTGGACCTGCCCCCGCCCCCGGCCCCCGTGGACCAGGGGATGGTAAAGAGCCATTACCGACGCCTCTCCCTGGAATACCATCCCGACAGGGGAGGGGACGGGGAGATCTTCCGACTGATCGGCGAAGCCCGGGAAAGGGTCTACTGAGGGGCAAAAAAAACCGTCCCGGAGGACGGCTTTTCATTTAGTCCAGATCGAACCCGAAGTACTCCTTCCCGTTGAGGTAGGATATCTCCCTGACCATGGCCCCGACCAGTTCGTAATCCTCCGGTATCAGGCCCCGTTCCATATCCTTGCCCAGGATGTTGCACAGGATACGGCGGAAGTACTCGTGCCGGGTGTAGGAGAGGAAGGAGCGGCTGTCGGTGAGCATGCCCACGAAGCGGCGCAGCAATCCGAGCTGGCTCAGGGCTTCCATCTGCCTCTCCATGCCGTCCATCTGGTCCAGGAACCACCAGCCCGATCCCATCTGGATCTTGCCGGCCACGGTCCCGTCCTGGAAGTTGCCCAGCATGGTGGCGATCACCTCGTTGTCCCGGGGATTCAGATTGTAGATAATGGTTTTGGGCAGCTTCGCCTCCCTGTCCAGCAGATTCAGGTAAGCCGAAAGGGGACGGGCGATGTTCTGATCGTCGATGGAATCGAATCCCGTATCGGGCCCCAGTTTCCCGAAAAGGCGGGAATTGTTGTTCCGCAGGGCCCCCACGTGCAGCTGCTTGGTCCAGTTTTTATCCGCGTCCAGCCGTCCGAAGAGAATCATCATGGAGGTTTTGAACTTATCCGCTTCCTCCCCGGTTACCTTTTTGCCCTTCAGGGCTCCGGCCAGGATGGCCGCCACTTCCTCCCGGGTATGTTCGGAAGCGTAGAAAGTGTCCAGGCCGTGGTCGGAGAGGCGGCATCCCGCGTCGTGGAAATACTGGTGGCGGATTTCGATGGCCCTTACCAGGGAGGCGTAGTCGGTGATTTCAACCCCCGCGGCCTTGCCGAGGGATTTCAGGTAATCCAGAAAGAAATCCTTGTCGATGGCCATGGCCTTGTCCGGCCGCCAGGTGGGGAGGACTTTCACTTCGAAGCCCTCCGCGGCCAGGGATTTGTGATACTCCAGGGTATCCACGGGGTCGTCGGTGGTGCAGACCAGCTTCACCTTGCTGTCTATCATCAGCTGCCGGGCGCTCATGCTCTTCAGCTTCGCGTTGGCCCGGTCCCAGACCTCCTGGGCCGTATCCCCGTTCAGGATCACATCGTCTATGCCGAAGTATCGGGCCAGCTCCAGATGGCACCAGTGGAACATGGGATTCCGGAGCAGGTAGGGCATGGTTTCGGCGAATTTCTGGAATTTTTCCCGGTCCGGAGCATCGCCGGTGCAGAATCTCTCGTCCACCCCGTTGCTTCTCATGGCGCGCCACTTGTAGTGGTCGCCCCCCAGCCAAACCTGGGTGATGTTATCCCATTTCTTATCCTCGGCGATCTCCCTGGGATTCAGATGGCAGTGGTAATCGATGATGGGCATGTCCTCGGCATAGCCGTGGTAGAGTTTCTTCGCCGCTTCCGTCTCCAGAGCAAAATCGTCCTTAATGAATTTCATGTCTTCTCCTCTCCTAGAGGGTGACGCCGGTCTTAAAGATGGCAATCTCCCTGTATCCGTTCTCTTCGTTCCGGGTCTGTTCCCCCGACGCGATCCCTATGATAGCCTCTGCCAGCTCTTTGTTCAACTCGTCCAGGCTCATTCCCTCCACGCCCCTTCCGGCGTTGAAGTCGATCCAGCTCTTCTTTCTGTTGGCCAGGGGGGAGTTGGTGGCCACCTTCACCGTGGGGACCGGCGCGCCCAGGGGGGTGCCCCGTCCGGTGGTGAAGAGGATGAGGGTGGCCCCGGCGGCTGCCATGGCCGTGGTTGAGACGATATCGTTGCCCGGACCGTTGAGCAGGTTAAGGCCCTTGGTGGTGACCCGCGCCCCATAGGGGATGACGTCGCTCACCGGGGCCAGGCCGCCCTTCTGCACGCAGCCCAGGGACTTGTCCTCCAGGGTGGTGATGCCCCCCTCCTTGTTGCCCGGGGAGGGGTTCTCGTAGACCACCTGGTTATGGCTGACGAAGTACTCCTTGAAGTCGTTGATCAGGTGGACCGTCTTGTCGAAGACCTCCTCGCTGACGGCCCGGTTCATGAGAATCGTCTCGGCGCCGAACATCTCGGGAACCTCCGTGAGGATCGTGCTGCCCCCCGCTTCGATGAGGGTGTCGCTGAACCGGCCCAGAAGGGGATTGGCGGTGATGCCCGAAAGACCGTCGGACCCGCCGCACTTCATGCCCACGATGAGCTCCGAGACGGGGCAGTCAACCCGCTTGTCCGCTGCGGTGAGCTTCATGAGATCCCGGAGAATGTTCATGCCCTCCTCCAGCTCGTCATCCACTTCCTGGGTGACGAGGAAGCGGATCCGGTCCCTGTCGTAATCCCCCAGGATCTTCTTGAACTCGGGGATGTTGTTGTTCTCGCAGCCCAGGCCCAGGACCAGGACGGCCCCGGCGTTGGGATGGGCCACCAGGTCGCTCAGGATGACCCGGGTGGTCTCATGGTCGTCCCCCATCTGGGAACAGCCGTAGGGGTGGGCGAAGGTGAAGACCCCGTCGCAGGAGTCCCCCGCCTCCTTCTGGGCCCTGTTACAGAGGACTTCCGCCGTCTTGTTGACGCAGCCCACCGTGTTGATGATCCAGATTTCGTTGCGGGTGCCCACCTTGCCGTTCTTCCGGCGGTATCCCTTGAAGGTGCGGCCCTTGAGGAAATCCGGCCCCCTGTGGTGCAGATCCCCCGGAGTGTAGGTATACTCCAGAGCCTCACCCAGGCCGGTCTTGCAGTTGTGGGTATGCACGTGCTCCCCCGCCTTCACAGGCTGGAGGGCATGGCCGATGGGGTAGCCGTACTTGATGATCTGCTCCCCCTCGGGAATATCTTTCAGGGCGAATTTGTGGCCCGCGGGAACGTCCTTGGTAAGGGTGACTCCCAGTATCCGGTCCCCCTCCTTGAGGGGAACCAGGGCTACGGCCACGTTATCCCTGTCGCTTATGCGGATAAACGTGTCGGACATGTATTTACTCCTTGACCAGAGCGGTCATGACGTCCCTGACGGAACCGGAGGCGAGTTTCTGCAGGTAGGAACCGGTCAGTTCAGCCAGGCCCGCCTTCTCGCTCAGATCCTGCCCCCAGAAATCGGTCCGGGAAAGGACATCCTTCATAATGGCGGTGGCTTCTTCCGCTGTGGCGGCGGTCTTTCCGCTCCACAGGCCGGCGAAGTAGTCCAGAACCTCGGGGGAATCGTTCACCTCGTAGGCTTTGCCGTCCACAACGCGGCTGGCGTTAAGACAGCGGTCGTCCGCCTTCGTCCCCCTGTAGAAGAGGGTCAGGGCGGCCAGGGAGAAGCTCAGCAGTTCGGGGAGAGCCTTCTTCCTTTCTATGTATTCCACTAGGGAGGGCATGACCCGGGTCTTCCATTTGGAGACCGAATTGAGGGAGATGCTCAGGAGGAAGTGTTTGATGTAGGGATTGCTGAACCGTTCCAGGATGGCGCCGCCGTACTCGGCGAGCTCCTCCGCGGGGAGGTCCAGGGTGGGGATGATCTCTTCGAAGATTCCCTTTTTCACATAGGCGGAGAGGATTTCGTCGTCCATGCAGTCCTTCACCGTCTCCAGGCCGTAGAGGTAGGCCGCCAGAACGGTCATGGTATGGGCCCCGTTGAGGATCCTCACTTTCCGGGTCCGGTAGGGGGTCATGTTATCGCACCACTTGACGTTCAGCCCCGCCTGGATGAGGGGGAATTCCTTCTCGTACTCCGTGGGACCTTCGATGACCAGGAAGTGGAAGATCTCACCGGTGTTCACCACGTTGTCCCTGTAGCCGTTCTCTTCCCAGATGGTCTCCACCTCGTCCCGGGGATAGCCGCTCACGATCCGGTCCACCAGGGTGTTGAAGAAGACGTTCGCCCCGGTGAGCCACTCCATAAAAGCCTTGTCTCCGGCGTACCAGTCCTCGGTCAGCTGCACAAGGACCTTTTTCAGGTTGTCCCCGTTTCTGTCGATCAGCTCGCAGGGAAAAAGGAGGAAGCCCTTGGACATGTCCCCCTTGAAAATGTCGTAGCGCTTCTTCATAAGAAGAAGGAGCTTGGCCGGGTAGGAGGCGGGGGGAGCGTCGGAGGGCTTGTCCTCCTTCCTGTACTCGATGCCCGCTTCGGTGGTATTGGAAATGATGATCCGCAGATCGGGATTCTCCGCTTCCGCCAGATAGGCTGAGAAATCCTCGTAGGGATTCACGGCCCGGTCGATCACGTCGATGATCTTCTTCTTGACGATGACCTCGCCCTTCTGTATGCCCCGGAGGAGAAGGGTGTACAGGTAGTCCTGCTCCTTCATCATACCTATCATGCCCTGGGCCAGGGGCTGGACCACGGAGACGTTCCCGTCGTAGAGGCCCTGGCTGTTCATCTCATCCACCATCCAGTCGATAAAGGCGCGGAGGAAGTTCCCCTCTCCGAACTGCAGAACCTTCACGGGACGGGCTTTCTTCTCGAATCCCGCTTCTTTGGCTACCGCCGTATTTAATACATTCATTTTCCTTCTCCTTCGAATATACGCTTAAGCGCCCAGTTCCTGTGGCCCGTCATGGCTTCTTCCGCCTCTTCGGGACTGCCGGAACGGATGGCGTCTATAATTTTCTGATGCTCCGAGGGGATGCGGGAGAAATCCCGGTCCCTCTGCCCCAGATGGGGCTGGTTGCTGGTCACGATGGGAGGCGTGAGCTGGCTGAAAAGGGAGACCAGGATATGGTTTCCCGTGGCATGGGCAATGGCGAGATGGAAGAGATAATCCTCCTCCAGAAAACTCTCCGAACTTCCGTAGAAGGCTTTGAGAAAACCCTCCTGCCTCGTCTCAATGAGGGACAGATCCGCATCGGTCCTCCGTTCCGCCGCCAGGCGGGCGCACTGCACGTCCAGGATGAACCGGGCTTCCATAAGATCGGCCATCTTCCGGTTCCGGGAGACGGGAATGGAATTGATCAGCTCCTCCACCGTTTCCTGGTGCAGGGAGGCGATGCGTGTGCCGCTCTGGGGAGAGATGTCCACCAGACCGTAGAATTCCAGTTTCTGCAGGGCCTTGCGGACGCTTCCCCTGGTGGTGTTCAGGCTCTCCGCCAGGGCTCTTTCCGAAGGAAGCCGCGTCCCCGGCTTCAGATCTCCCCGGTGAACAAGCTCCCGTATGCGGGATATGATGAACTCTTCCGGATCGTTCTGCACTTTCATCTTCTCGAAAAGGCTCAGATCCAGGGTACTTTCCTTTGACATGGCATCCTTGAATTGGTTAACCAATTTATTTAATCATACAACTGGTTGACCAATTTGTCAATGTAAAATCTCCCCTTCCCGTTTAAAAAAAACGGGCGCCGTCGCGGTTTGGGGGGGAATGCGGCGGCGCCCGGCGGCTAACAGAAACGGTCAGCGACCGCCTTTAGCCTTTTTGATGGTATTCATAAGTATTTTGTCTCCGGGAATATGCCCCGTAAAGGGGCTTCCCGTCCCGGTCGCTTCTCCTTCCTCCCCTAATTATGATTCCGGGGAAGGGAAAATGCAAATTATTCGGAAAATACTACGGTTTTTGTTGATTCTTAGGGAAAAAGTTAGTTTATTCTAACAACAATAGAAATGAATAACATAAAGGAGGAAATATTATGTCGTTCATCACACCGGATTTACCCTATGCCTATGATGCATTGGAACCCTATATAGACAGGAAAACCATGGAGGTGCACCATGACAAGCACCATACGGGATATACGGCCAAGCTCAACGCCGCCCTGGAGGGATCGGACTATGCGGGCAAAAGCATAGAGGATCTGCTCAAGGGGCTGAATTCCCTGCCCGAAAGTCTGCGCACCGCCGTAAGAAACGCCGGGGGTGGCCACTTCAACCACAATCTGTTCTGGGAAATTCTTTCTCCCCGGGGAGGGGGAAAGGCGGAGGGAAAACTGGGAGACGCCCTGGCCTCTTCATTCGGGTCCTACGATGGCTTCGTCAAGTCCTTTACCGATAGGGCCGTGGGACTGTTCGGCAGCGGCTGGGTCTGGCTGGTCAAGGACGGAGCGGGGACGCTCTCCCTGGAGGCCACTCCCAATCAGGACAACCCCCTTACCGGTGGAAAGATTCCCCTTTTGGGCATCGATCTGTGGGAACACGCCTACTATCTGAAATACCAGAACCGGCGGCCCGAGTATATCGAGGGTTTTTTCCATCTGATTAATTGGGAGAAGGTGGGAGACCTCTATCTGAGCTGATTCAGTATTTTCGCTTTCTGACCAGGAAGAGGACGAATCCCGCCGACATGAGAGCCAGGGGGAGCAGGCTCAGGAGCATATCCGCCAGGGGAATGCCCCCCGCATAGCCCCAGTCGGGATTCAGAATCTCCAGTTCCAGAAGGATGGAGTATATCAGCTCCACGTACCGGACCAGGGTGCCTGCGATGATGAAAATCCAGGCGCCCTCCCGGGTTTTCGCCCAGGCCAGTATGGCCAGGAAGGCGATGAGAAACCCGAAGAACAGTTTGAGGGAGACGAATAGCAGGGTCCCGCCGGTCACAGGATAGTCCCCAGGATTTTCATTTCGTGGGGCGATAGCTGACCGGGAAGGCAGACGGGCTGCTCCTTTCTTCCGGGCAGGAATACCCTATTCTCCAGAGCCCTTTTTCGGACCATATCGTAATCCCCCTCTCCTATGTAATACAGGCAGGGCCCCTTCCTTGTCCAGTCCCTCAGGCCGTCGAAATTCTCCCAGAACCGGAAATCGGTCCTTTCGCGGAAGAGCTGGAAGTCGTGGAAACTGCGTATAATCCCCTCCAGAAGTACGGGGGAGATGAGATCTCCCTCGCTGGGATCCCGGGAGGAGAGGACGATGCAGGTCTGATCGATCCCGGGGAGCAGGGGGCGGACCAGCAGTGTCTCCCCCCCCTGTTCTGTCAGGGGAATCCAATCCGTCGCCGATGCCATGTCCCTCGCTTCCAGGGCCGCACGGGCTCTCTCCCCGTTGGCGAACAGCGCCCGGTGGGCGTAATCGGGAAAGAGCTTGCCCAGGAGCTTCATGAGCCGGGCCGTATAGACGGAGGGGTAGGCTGCCCAGATCCCCTTTTCCAGACTGTTCTTGACCGGGAGCATGGTCTTGCCAGGTTTGTGCCCCATCAGAGCCCGTCCCCCGTCTAGATAAAGATCCAGGTAGCGGTTTCCCTTGTAATCGTAGAGGTGATAGTCCCGGCACCGCTTTATGGGCGGCAGGCCCTCAAAGAAATCATTGCCATTCGTCATCGGCCAGCTTCTCCAGTTTATGGGAGCAGAATTCGGGCATCAGCACGGCGGTCTTTCCCGTTTCGAACTGCACGTTGATAACCACATGCCCCCCGTTTTTTATCACATTGAATACAATGCCCGACCCGTAGTCGTCATGGTAGACCCTCGTGCCCTTCCGGTAGCCCCCCACTTCCTCCCCCTCGACGGGGGTGTAGGGTTCCTGGCCCCCGTCCCAGGGGTCCCTGCCCGCAGGAACCGCGCCGAATCCGTCGTAGGGTGCCTCCTCAAGGATATGGTCGGAGGGCAGCTCCTTCAGGAAACGGGAGGGCCAGCTCTCCTCCAGCCTGCCGTAGCGGGGCCGGTACCGGCAGCTGGTGAGATAGAGCTCCCTCATGGCCCGGGTGATGGCCACGTAAAAGAGGCGGCGCTCCTCCTCCGTGTCCTCCTCGCTCTCGTAGATGTCGCCGCCGCCCCGGGGAAAGAGGCCCTCCTCCATGCCGGAGATGATGACCCGTTCGAATTCCAGGCCCTTGGTGTTGTGCATGGTGATGAGGGTTACCCCGCTCACCTGCTCCGTCTCCTCGTGGCTGGGGGGATTCAGGCCCTGCTCCTCCATAAAGCGGATCAGCTCCTCCGGGGTGCCCCGGTACTCGGTGGCGCTGTTGATCAGCTCGTGGATATTGTCCTCCCGGGTGGTCCCCTCCTGCCTGTCCCGGGAACGGTAGTGCTCCATCAGGCCGAACCGGTCGAGAAAGGCGCGGATGTAGTAGGCCAGGCTGTCCTTTTCGTCGTCCCAGAGGGGCTTACCGTAGGCGGCGGCGAACTCCTCAAGGCTTTTCTTCGCCTTGCCCCTCTGATGGGGGAGGGAGAGGCGCACCGCCTCCAGGACGTCATCGGTCTCATCCAGGAAGGGATCAACCTTGCCCAGGGCCCCGGCGCCCACCCCCCGGACGGGCTTGTTGGCGATGCGTCGCAGGGCCACCTCGTCCCCGCTGTTGAGGAGGAGGCTCAGATAGGCCAGGGCGTCCTTGACTTCCTCCCGCTCGTAGAAGCTCAGGTTCCCCACGAGGCGGTAGGGGATATTGTTCTTGCGGAAGCTGTCCTCGAAGTTTTTAGACTGGGCATTGGTCCGGTAGAGGATGGCCGTCTCCTCATATCTTTTATCCCGCAGAAGGTCGGTGATGTAGGAGGTCTCCTCCCGCTGGTCGGCGAAATAGAGCACCCGGGGCTTCTCCCCGTCCCCCCGGCTGGTCCAGAGGGTCTTGCCCAGGCGTCCCTGGTTGTTGTTCACCACGGCGGAGGCGGCGGCCAGGATGTGCCCGGTGGAGCGGTAGTTCTCCTCCAGACGGATTACCCGGGTATGGGGGAAGCGTTTTTCGAAGGAGAGGATGTTCTCCACCCGGGCCCCCCGGAAGCGGTAGATGGACTGGTCGTCGTCCCCCACCACGCAGAGCCGGTTCTCCGGCCCCACCAGCTGTTCCAGGAGCAGGTCCTGGGCCCGGTTCGTATCCTGGTACTCGTCCACCAGAATGGCCCGGAAGCGCTGGCGCAGCCTGGTCCGCACCGCTTCGTTCTTCTTAAGGAGCCGGACGGGCAGGGAGATCAGGTCCCCGAAATCCGCATTGCCCACCCTCCTAAGCTTCTCCTCGTAGCGGGCGTAGTATTCGGGGAAGCGGGGGTCGCCGGTGATGCCTTTCAAATCGTCCCCGGGGGCCAGACATTCGTCCTTGGCACGGGAGATGTGATGGGCGTAAACCTTGAGCTCGTTCCGGGGCTGGTCCGGGTAGACCGTGCGAAGGAGCTCCACCGAATCCTTGTCGTCGTAGATGACGAAGCTGGGCTTGAGGCCGCACAGTTCCGCGTTCAGCCGGAGAATCCAGGCGCCGAAGGCGTGGAAGGTCTTGATCATGACCAGGGAGGAGCCGGGGGCCATCTTCTCGATGCGCTCCCGCATCTCCGCAGCGGCCTTGTTGGTGAAGGTTACCGCCAGTATGGAGGGGGGCGGGACCTGGCCGGACCCTATGAGGTAGGCGATGCGTGTGGTGATGACCCGGGTTTTCCCCGAGCCGGCTCCGGCGAGTATGAGGAGGGGATCCTCCCCGTGGAGGACCGATTCCCTCTGGGGCTCGTTCAGAAGATTCAGCTGCTGTTCCAGGAGAGGGTTCATTACCTGTCCCCTTCTTCCAGTAGCACCGCCTCCAGGTCAAAACCGTTCGCCTTGATGATGCGGGCCCTGACGTGATCCCCCGGTTTCAGGTCCTCCCCGTGAAGGACGGTCAGCCCGTCGATCTCCGGAGCCTGCCCCGCGTTGCGGCAGAGGAACAGGTCCTCCTCGGGAATCTCCTCTTCCACCAGGAGGGTCACCTCCCGGTCCACCCAGAGGGACAGGCGCTTCTCCGTAAGGGGTATCTGCCTCTCCTCCAGAACCCTTTTGCGCTTCTCCCCCTGGCCTATGGTCCGGCGGGCTTTGAGGGTGCGGCTCTCTTTGTAGGCGGGGGTATCCTCTTCGGGGGAGTAGGAGAAAACCCCCAGCCAGTCCAGTTCCGCCTGCTCCTGGAAGGAGAGAAGCTCCTGGAAATCGGCCTTCTCCTCCCCGGGGAATCCGGTCATGAAGGTGGATCTGATGGTGCAGCCGGGAACTTCCTCCCGCAGGCGGCGGATCAGATCCAGGTAGATCGGGCCGTTCCCCCGGCGTCCCATGCCCCGGAGCACCCCCGCAGAGGCGTGCTGGAAGGGAATGTCGAAGTAGGGGAGGATGCGGGGATCCTCCCTCATGAGGGGAAGGATATCGAAGGGGAAGTGGTCCGGATGGATATAGAGAAGCCGGACCCAGAAATCCCCCTCCAACCGGGTGATCTCCCTTAAAAGATCGGCCAGGTTCTTCCCCCCCTCCTGCCGCATGTCGCTCCCCCAGTTGGCCAGATCCTGGGTCACCAGGTTGAATTCGAAGATCCCCCTGCTCAGGAGGTCCCTGATTTCGGCGACGATCTCCCCGGCGGGGCGGCTGACCACGGATCCCCGTATCAGGGGGATGGCGCAGAAGCGGCAGTTATTGTTGCAGCCCTCGGCGATTTTGACGTAGGCGGAGCCCCGGAAGTTGAAGAGCTCCCGCCTCAGGGGGAAGGCGCTGGTGCCCACGGGCTTGAGGAGCCTGTCCTTGGGGATGTCCTCCAGAAGGTCGGCGATCCTCTCGGGAATCTTGTTGCCGAAGACGGCGGTCAGCTCGGGGATCTGGTCCCGGAGCTCATTCCCGTAGCGCTGGGCCATGCAGCCCGCGGCGATGACCTTTTTCCCCGGATACTCCTTGAGGGTGCGGAGGATGGTGTTGACCGCCTCTTCCTTGGCACTGGCGATGAAGCCGCAGGTGTTGATGATGATGTAGGACGCCTTTTCCGGTTCGTGACGGAAAAACTGCCAACCCCGGTCCATGAGGGCGGAGACCATGATCTCCGCGTCGACCTGGTTCTTGGAACAGCCCAGGTTCTCTATGTAAAAGCTTCTAGTAGACGTGGAGGAGGAGTAGTTCGTATTGTCCCGACTCATTTTTCGCCCATTGTATTTTCTTCGCCGATACTTCGCCCGCATCGCCGAAGTCCAGTTCCTCCCCGTTGATCTTGCCGTAAACGGCTCCGGCATTGGAAAGCCAGAGCTCAATGCGGCTGTTGACCTCCACCCGGAGGGTGTCCCCGTCCTTGTAGTACTTCTGGATCGGCTCGTCGTAGTCCCGCTTGTAGCGGAGGAGGCAGTAGCCCCGGAATTTGATATCCAGGGTGAATCTCTCACCCCCGGCGGCGGTGTAGATGACCACGGGCTCCACCGTACGGGACTGAACCCCGGAGGGGGCGGTGCTCTCGATCCGGGAAAGATCCAGGAGGGCGTCCGATTTTTCCCTGTCCAGTTCGGCCTGGGTCAGCTTCTGCACGACGAGGACGCCGCCCCCCTCGGGAAAGCCGTAATCCTTGAGATAGAGGCGGTAGTCGGGGGAGTCCTGAAAGAGGGAGAAAAAGACCTCCTTCCCCAGGGTAAAGAAAAACCCCGGGTGGCCCGGATCATCCTTCTTCGTCAGGGTCAGCCCGTTGTCCCGGTCGGTCACGGTGAAGACTACCGACTGGTCCCCCTTGGTGAAGAGGAGGGAATCCCCGGCAAGGGCGTGGAATTCGGTCTCCTCCTCCTCTATGGCGTACTCCCGGGGCGCGCGGACCTCTTCCCTGGCCGCACTGGCCCTACGGGCGGCGGCCCTGTCCCCCCACTGGGATATCATCCCGGGCAGGAAAACGATGCCCGCCGCGATAACAAGGGCGGCGCCGGCGGTGATTATCAGGATGAGGGGGGAGATGCTTCTCTTTTTCTTTCCCACCAGGGCCTCAATGGGGGAAGGTTCCTCCCGCAGCTTGTGGTTCTTGTAGAGTGAGATGAGCTTCTCCGGTTCCAGGCCCAGGTAATCCGCGTAGGTCCTGAGGAAGCCGATGAGATAGGCCTCGGCGGGGAAAGTCTCAAACTGTTCCGCTTCGAGGTTTTCTATATAGGAACGGGATATGTTGGTTTCATGGACCACCTGGTCCACGGTGTAACCCCTCTCCTCTCTGGTTGCTTTAAGCAGTTCGCCCAATCCTTGCATGTTTTACTCTTCCGGTTCAAAAAGAAAGTTTTCTATGTCGTTACCCACGGGGGGTGATTTATAATAGAATTTCGTATCCGGGATATCCTCGTTGATACGGAGATTCAGAAAGTCGAAGCGTATGGTCTCGTACTTCGTCGTGGTGGCGGTGATCCGGCGGATGACCCGGTTTTCGCCCACGGCGATCTCAAGCTCCCGGAAGCCCTCCGTTGAGGAGAGCCACTCCAGACGGAGTTTGGTGACCATCTCCTCCGACCCGGTGGAAAGGGGTTCCGGTTCGGGGCCGGTCTTGTACCCTATCTTGTAATTCTGCTGGAGCAGGTGGAGCCCCTGGGAGCCGGCCATGTTGGCGATGGCCGTGTCGCTGTGCTTTTTCAGGGTCTGGGAGAAGGTGACACTGTGCTCGGGCAGATGGAGGAGGAGAGTCTCCCCGTCCGTATTCATGATGATGCCCTTGCTATTTTCATCGGTGAACTCCAGGCGGAGGAGGTTGGGGCTCTTATAGAATATGTCCGCGGTCTGCACCGAGTCGCCCCGGGTAATGACGATCTGTCCCTGATAGTCTCTTATCGTGCCGTAAAAATCGGATAATCGATCGAAAAAACTCTCCGCCGTTTCCTGGGAATAGAGAATGAATGTTCCGAAAAACAGCAGGGGAAGTAATAATCGGGATTTAATCAACGTCAACACCTCTTTTATATTACCCTCTATTACTCCATATTTTCCCCCGATATGTCAAGGTCGGTCCGGGGATGGAAATTCACACCTGTCCTATTGAAATCCCCCCCGCCATGAACGAGAATTCCAATTAGGTGATCTAATGGAACGATATTTAAAAGATTTAAAAAAAAAGTGGAAAATATCCCTGGATCTGCTGGCCGAGGAGGTTGAAGCCCCCATAGGGTTCATCGTCCGATTCCTTCCGGATGCCTGGGAGATTTTTGTCACGAATTCCGCAGGGGAGTCCCCCTTCCCCTGCGGGGTCAGGCAGGCGGGCAGCCTGTCCGACCTCAGCCTGGATTCCCTGGCCGGGGAGGGTATCTTCTCCCATCCCATAGACCATGATCACCTCTCCCGTGAGCTGGGAACCTACATCTGCGAAAATGATCTGAGCCATTACTGCGGTCTCACCGTCACCCACCGGGAGGAGCTCTTCGGCATCCTTTTTCTGGGGGGCTCTTCCCCCTTTTCCTGGGACGACAGGAGGGAAAACTTCTTCCGGCGCTTTAAAACGATGATGGAGGAGGATCTTGAAGTGCTCGCCGACAAGGCCCGCTTCGGAGAGGAGCTCCGGGAAGCGCGGGAGGAATATTTGCTCACGAGCATGGAGAATTCGGATTTCCTGAAAACGGTGACCCGGGAGATCTCCCATCCCATCAACGCCATCGCGGGCTACTCCCGCATCATTGCCAAATCGGCCGGCTCGGAGCTGCAGGACTACGCCCGGGTCATAAACGAGAACAGAACCCTTCTGCAGGAGATCCTTCTCTCCCTGAGGGAATTCTCCCGGTCAGAGGGGGGGGAAGGGGAGATCCATCCCGAGGAGATTCCCATTCTGCCCCTGATGGACGATCTCCACCGTTCCCACGAGTCCAGCATGCCCCGGGGCGTGACCCTGGTCACCCGCATCCGCTGCCCCGCCGACTTCACCCTGTATACGGACGGGCGATACGTGCGGCAGATCCTCTCACGGCTTCTGGATAACGCGGAGCAGAACACCTGCCGGGGGGAGATTAAGATTGAGTGCTGCCTGGACAAGAGCCTGGAACATTTCGATTTCACCGTTTCCGATACGGGGCAGGGGAGCGAAACCGCCCCGGGCCTGGATATCCCCCGCGCCCTCTCGGAGAAGCTGGGGGGAAAGCTGACCGTCCAATCCGACGGGGGAGGGGGATCGGTGTTCACCCTGGCCCTGCCCCTGGACAGCCACCATAGGGCTTCCGCCTGATTTATGCGAGAAATTCCGCCTGCACGGCCCCTTCCATCCTCTCCAGATTCTCCATCTTGCCGAAGAGGATGAGGGCGTCGTTCGGCTCCATGGTCATATCCGCCAGCCCGGCGGTCATGATCTGGCTGCCCCTTTGAATCCCCATGACCGAAATTTCGAAGAGTTCCCTGAGCCGGGCCTGTTTGAGATTCTGCCCGACCAGGGTGCATTTTTCGGTGATGAGAAATTTTTCCACGTGGAATTCATCCTGCCCGTCCAGGTAGAATTTGTCTATGTAGTCCACCGCCGCCGGCGTCAGGGCGCTCAGAATCATGCGGCTCCCGCCGATCCGCTCGGGATTGATGACGAAATTCGCCCCCGCCCTCATCAGCTTCTTCTCGCTCTCCCTCTTCTCGGCGCTGCAGATGATGTTCAGATCCTCCCGGAGCTCCCGCGCCGTGAGGCAGATCAGGAGGTTCTCCGCATCGCTGCGGACGGCCAGGAGGGCCGAGGCCCGGTCTATCCCCCCTCTCTGGAGAATCTCCTCCTCCGAGGGATCCCCCACGATGAGGGCCCCGCTTTCCGCGAAGGGCTCCAGTTTCTTTTCATCCCGGTCGATGAGCACGAAGGCAATGTTCTTCTGCTTCAGCTGTTCCACGATATGGACGGACATGCCCTCGGCCCCGCACAAGATGATGTGGCCGTTGTAGCGCCGGATTTTTTTTATCATTCGTCTGCTCCTGGACTGGATGGTCAGATTGGATTCTATGAAGGAACTCAGGAGGTTTCCCGCCAGATAGGTAAAGGCGATGATGCAGAGGGGCACCATGAAGAGGGCGAAGACCTTGCCCGCCGTGGTCCGGGGGACCAGATCGCCGTAGCCGATGGTCAGCATGGAGGTGAACGTCATCCACAGGGCGTCGAAGAAGCTCAGGTCCTCAAAAAGACCGAACCCCAGAACCGCAAGCAGGGCGAGTAAAAACAGGGTGGCCACTATGATGAATCGGTTGCGTCTGCCCTTCTCCATGGCCCCATTGTACTCCGAAAGGACCGTGAGGACAATCCCGGTTTTCCGGGGTAAATCGGAGGTGATGAGGAAATTACTGGCTCCCCCCATTTTTGTGTACTATAATTAGGGTAATGGGAAAATCCATGAAAAAGAGGGGCGTGCCCCTCCTGTTTCTTCCGGCAGTGGTGGGACTGTTTCTGCTGATACTGCTCTTTCCTCCCTTTTTTCACCGAATCGTGATGCACTCCGCAGAAAAGGTCATGTCCGAGGGGGTACTGAGGGGGAAAACGCTCTACGGTGAGCGCAAGAGGCAGGAGCTGGGCAGCGACATGATCACCTGGATCGGGATCCTTGAGGATTTTAACGGGGATTCCCTCTACGGCGGTCTGCCGGAGGAGGAGCGGAAGCTCCTTATCATAGAAAAGGTCCGGGAAGGAACCCTCCCCTTCCTCGTCAGGGACCGGGAGGGCCGCACCTACGGCCTGTCTCCGGAGGACCCCCCTCTGCCCGTGACGGACGCCGCTCCCGAGGGGACCCTGGTCCTCTGGGGGGACAGGGATCTCTTTCTCCAACCCTACGGGAGATGGGACTGGACCCTGGGGGTCTACACGGCGGGGCGGGAGAGTTATCTGGAGGAGTTCATCTCCCTCTACAGGAGCGTCCTCTCCATCGTCTTCGTGGGGAGCGAGAGGAAAGTGACCCTCCTCTTCTATGTCATCGCCGTCATGTTCCTGGTCGTCTTTCTCTACCTCTACTCCCTTCTTCTGGAAAACATCAAGAAGGACAGGGAGCTGACCCACTACTACGAAGCCCTGGACGAGTCCCTCTGCCTCATGGTCACCGACAGCAGGGGACTGATCACCCGGGTCAACAGGAACTACGAAAAACTGAGCGGATACGGGGAAGCTGAACTTCTCAATAACCCCCACTATATCAATCATCATCCCGATTTCGTCGCCCAGCAGAGGGAGGCCATGGGGAAATCCCTG
>QKAI01000500.1 GCA_003246505.1 Spirochaetaceae bacterium
AAAATCCTTGAAAAGGGGTAATTTTATGGAATGTCGGCCGGTTAAACCCATTTCATGGTATGATGCGGGGCAATGGAAAAAAACAGATCCACTCTCCAGATTCTTATCAATCTGTTCCTTCCCTATATGGTCCTCATGGTGTTTTTCGCCTTGACCAGCCTGGTTCTCTATACCCAGTCCCTGAAGATAGCCGAAGAGCAGATACGGCAGAAAAACATCTTTCTTTTAAGGGAGGTCCAGTCCTCCATGGCCTCCTTCCTGGAGGATTCGAACAAGCTCTTTTCCCATCTCATCTACCAGTCCTCCCATTTCAATCTGCCCCGGGACAGGGAAGGGGCGACCCGGCAGGAGATCTCCTTCGACCTCTACCGGGTGGAAGCTTTGAAAAACATGCCCCCCGTGGATATCTACCAGGATTTCATCCAGGATTACTTCATCCTCCTCGATTCTCCCCGGGCCATCCTGAACAACGAAATGTCCCTGCCCCTGGATACCTATATGAGGTATACCCTGGGCCTGAACGAACGGGAGAGTGAGGAGCTGACCGAATATTTCTTCGACGACGGGCATATCACCAATTACTTCTCCGACATTATCTCCCTTCGGACACCCCAGAAAGGACAGTCGTGGATTTACCAGAAGGGAATGGTTAGAAAATTCGGCAGCGACTACGGCGGGCCAAAAGGTTTGATCATAATTTATATGAACACGGATAATTACTTCAGGGAACTGGAGAATATAGACATCTCCCATGGGGGAGGCGTCTTCACTCTGGACAGGAAGGGAGTGATCCAGTTCGGTCTGGCCCGGGGTGAAACCTTTTCCGGGATTCTGGCTTCGGGGACCTTGGACTCCAGGGCCAGGGAGATCCGGGGAAAGGGATCCCCCTGGTTCGTAACGGAGATCGAAAGCGGTGACAATCCCTTTAGCTATACCGCTGTCCAGTCCCGGGAATATCTGAGGGAGCAAACCCGGGGAGTGCGCCTCTTCCTGATAAGCCTCATCTCCCTCCTCTTCATCGTGGGCCTGGTCTTCTCCCTGTTCGTCGTTTATTTCAACAGCAAGCCGATCACACGGATTTTCCAGGAATTCCAGGAAAAAGGAATCCGGGAACGGGAAGAAGTGCCCATTCTGCGGGGGGGCTTCCTATCTCGGCTCAACTTCCAGGTCCGGGAACTCTCCCGCTATCTTGAACAACAGAAGGAACACCTGGAGCACAACATAATGGAGCGGCTTCTGAACGGGTATCACATAGGGGAGGCGGACTACCGCAACATCGTGGAAAACAGCCTGGGGGGTAACGCCTTCAGCTACACGGTTGTCCTCTTCAGCATCCGCTCCCATTCCCCGGAATTCGGCGCCGGAGAGATAAGGGAAGAGGGTCTTTGGAAGTCGCAGATCAATATTCTCCTGCGGACGGAGCTGAGGGAAAGCGCCGCCTTCACCTTCGACAGGAATCCGGGGGAAGTGATACTGATTTTCCGGGAGACCGGAGAGAATAACCGGGATATGGAAACCTGCGGGGAACCCCTCTTCCGCAGAATCGGGGAGAACGACTTCTTTGACACGGTTATAAGTCTGGGAGGCCGGGTTGGCGGCATAGACGAGATATCCCTCTCCTACGAGCAGGCGGTAAGGGCCCGGGACACATCACCCGGTGACGACAGCTCCCCGGTTGTCCGGTTTACCGGCAGGAAGACGACCCTGCCCGTCCTGGAAACGCCGGTGGACCTGGAGCGGAAACTGACCAACAGCCTCATCTCAGGAGACAGCCCCACCCTGCGCAAGCTCTTCGAAGAGATTTATGACAAGAATCTCCGCCCTACCAATGTCTCCTACCGTCCAATCCGCATCCTGATCGACACCCTCATGGGAGTGCTCCTGGGGATCATGCGGCGGATCACTCTGGAAAAGGGAGATCTGGAAAACCGGATCGCCGCCCTCATGGAGGAGGAGATAAGCCTCAAGAATTACCGTGACCTCTTCCGCCGGCTGACGGAAATCATGATAGAAATAGCCGAAAACCGCAGGGATACCCAAAACGACCGGAAAGCCCGCATGGTCCGGGAGATGTGCCTCCATATCGACTCTCACTTCTCCGATCCCCTTCTCTCGGCGGACACGGTGGGCAGCGCCCTGGCCATCTCGGGCAATTACGTGTACAAGCTTTTCAAGGAATACTATGGCACTAGCTTCCACCGGTATCTGGAGGATCTGAGGATGGAATATGCCAAAAAGCTCCTCGCCGGGGAATCCTTCCTGAACATCAAGGAAATCGCCTCCCTGTCCGGTTACAACTCACTCAACACTTTCTATAAGGCTTTTAGGAAGAACAGCAGCATGAGCGCCGGGGATTTCCGAAAAAACATCGGACCGTTGCCAAAATAACAAAGCCGTCCTATACTCAAATCATGAAAAAGAAAGGTCCCCTTCTGTTTATTCTGCTCTGCCCCTTCCTGCTGTTTTCCTCTGAGAAAATGCGGGTCACCGCGGATAACGTCTCTACGGAAGTCCCCCTCGGCTGGTTCGCCCAGTATACCCGGACTCCGGTCGTCTTCTATCTCTATTCCCCCCTGGGGGTCAACGACACCTTCCAGGAGAACGGAAACCTGACCATGGAGGAAAACTTCTCCCATGCCACTCTGGAAGAGTACAAAGCCCTGGCCCTGGAACAGCTGGAGGCGCTATACACCAACTTCCGGCTCCTGGCCGATGAGGGAAATACCCTGACCCTCACCGGGAACATGGGCAACCTCTCCC
The DNA here is from genome assembly GCA_003246505.1 of Spirochaetaceae bacterium. Lineage (GTDB taxonomy): Bacteria > Spirochaetota > Spirochaetia > DSM-2461 > DSM-2461 > SZUA-368. The sequence goes on from QKAI01000500.1 coordinate 2,761, forward strand.
TGATGCAGCGGCAGTACTACTACCTGAAGGGGGACGCCATCTACGTACTGACCTTAACTGCCACGCCGGAGACCTTCGCCGATTACGAGGGGGATTTCTCCTCCATCGCCCAATCCATAAAAATCAAATAAGCCGGGGAGGAAGAACAAATGGCACTGGAAAAAGCCACCCCCGGGGACCTGGAATCGGTGGAATCGCTCTATCAATCCTGCATCGCCCACCTGAACGGGAGAGGGATCTATCAGTGGAATGAAGCCTATCCCAACAGGCAGACCTTCATCGACAGCATCGCCAGGGAGGAACTGTTCCTTTTTAACGACCGGGAGGAACTGGTGGGGGCGGTCATGCTTAACAGGGTACAAGCGGAGGAGTGGAAGACCGTCCCCTGGCAGTTTACCCGGGAGAATCCCCTGGTCATACACGGTTTGGTCATATCCCCCGATGCCCAGGGAAGGGGATACGGGAAGAAGCTTCTGGCCCTGTGCGAAGAGTACGGACGGCAGAACTCCTTTACCGCCATGCGCCTGGACGCTTTTCCCGAGAACGCCGCCGCGGTGAGTCTCTACGAAAAAGCGGGATACCGGAAGCGGGGAGCGGTCACCTTCGGCTACAAGCCCCCGGGGCACCGGGAATACCACTGCTACGAAAAGCTCTTATAAATTTCCCCGGGCCCAGCGGCCGATATCGCGAAAGCCCAGAGGGCGGTAGAGTTTTCCCGCATCCGGATTGTTGTAAAAGAGGGTGACCTCCTTACCGCAGCCAGTCATGTCCCGGCAGAGGCGGGAAACGCAGGCCCGGGCGAATCCCCTGTTCCGCCAGGCCGGATCGGTGGCGACCCCCACAATAACCCCGTTCAGGCTGTTTTCGGCATTTATCTGGGCGGAGGAGACCATCCTTCCCTCTCTCCTGACAAGATAGCCCCGGCCCGTGCCGGTCAGGATTCCCTTCCCGAAGGCTTTCCTGTCCTCCTCCCTTATATCGAATTCCCTGATTCCTTTCAGAAAATCAAAAAGTTCGTCCAAGTCCCCCTCCCCGACCCTCTCCGGCTCGAGACTGACCGGTTCGTCCCGGAATGAATCCCCTGTCAGAACGGCCAGGTTCAGGCGGATGATACCGGCAAAGGGCAGATGAGAAGCCAGTCGGTCGATGGTCTCCTCCAATCCGGACACCCTGTCGCAGCGGGGAAACCCGCCTATGATCTCCCCCATCTCCGCCAGGTCCCTACCATCGCCGGCGGAAGCGAGAAACCCCCGGTTATGCCTCAGGAGCGCCGACGCGATCCGCCCCTCCTCCCCTTCCCCTAACCAGAGATCGAGGAAGTCCTCATCCAGGCTGAAGTTTTCCAGATCGCCTATGAAGAAGCCGTTCTCCCGGGGCCGTTCTTTCAGATAGGAAAGGACTCTCTTGCTGTCACAGTCCCGCGCCTTAATCATGAACATGATTTTACACGGGGGAGACCGATGGGGCAAGTGAAATTTTTCTTCCAATAAAACTGACGCCTTGACCGGAGGGGAGCCGCCATTTATCCTGGCAGAAGGAAACATCTGCGCCTTCTGCTGACACCCTCCCGGGGACTCCCCGGGAGATCTATTTTATCGTGATCTCCCGGACCATCAACTCCATGGGAGCCCTCATCTACCCCATTCTGACCCTGCTCCTGAGCCGTAAGATCGGCCTATCGCCCTCTGCGGCACCATGTGGGCTCCCGCGAGCATTCTGGGGGGCAAACTCTCCGACCGGATCGGCCGCAAGAACATCATCGTCCTCTCCGAGGCCCTGGCCGCCTGCGGCTATCTGGCCTGCCTGTTCCTTACCCCCTC
>QKAI01000332.1 GCA_003246505.1 Spirochaetaceae bacterium
ACATGAAGAGAAAGATCCATGAGATCGCCAGCGACGCCTTCACCGACAGCGAATGGTTTTCCGTCATCGACGAACCCAAAGTGGACGAGATCGAAGTCGGCTGAAATGACACCGGCAGAACCTCTGCCGGATGTAAAAAGATTCAGTTGAAAAAGGCTTTATTCTTATAGGCAATGAGCCTGAGCCCCTCCAGAATCAGCCAGGGTTCGGTGAGGGTGAACCTGTCGGTCAGGGGGGCGATGACGGAGGCCCGTCCGCCGGTGGCGATCACCGTGGCCACCCCGCCCAGTTCGTCCTTCATCCTGTCGATGAGAGATTCCACCAGACCCGTATATCCCCAGACCACACCGGACTGGATGGATTTTATTGTATTGGTGCCGATCGCCTTCTGGGGCGGTTCCAGCCAGACCTGGGGAAGCTGGGCCGTGTGTTCGGAGAGAGCCTCCGCGGCGGCCTGCAGACCGGGAGCGATGGACACGCCCAGAATCTCACCCGGCTCACGGATAGCTGTAAAAGTCAGGGCCGTGCCGAAATCCACGACGATGCAGTTGCCCTGAATCCTGTTGTAGGCGGCCACGCAGTTGCAGACGATGTCGGTCCCCAGCTCCGCCGGATTCTCAATAAGGATTTTCAGCCCTGTTTTCACCCCGGGACCGACGATGAGAGGCTCGAAGCCTGTCATCTGCTGCACCATCTCCCGGATCTTGCCTGTGAGTCCCGGAACAACCGAACTGATGACGGCCTGGCTGATGGAGCTGCGCTCCACTCCCGCTTCCCGGAGGAGGTCGCGGACCAGTACCCCGTACTCATCGGGCATTTTGGAGGGGTCCGTGCTGATCCTCCAGTGGTTGATCCAGTTCTCCCGGTCGTGGATACCCAGGACGATGTTGGTGTTTCCTACGTCTACGGCCAGCAGCATCACTCGTCTCCGTCCGGATCTTCAAGATTCGACTTTTTACCCCGGCTGCCCACGGTCTTCCAGGAGACGACCACAGCGGCGCTGATAACGGCTGCGGCACCCGCCTCAGCCAGTCCGTTGGCCAGAACGATGGCGATGATCAGATTCCAGGGAAGAGCGCCCGCCAGGGCCAGAGCCCCCAGCACCAGAAAGGTATTGGTCAGGCTGCCGGCGATGCCGGCCAGAACGGTGCTGAGGGTCAGCATTTTTCCCCGGAAGGCCCGGTACACCAGCCAGGCGGTGAGACCGATCACGATCCTGGGGAGTACGGAGATCAGGGGATTGACGAAAAACACATCCACCGGTCCGGTGGGGGCGACGGCCGCCTGAATCAGGCTGAAAATGCCGAAGATCATTCCGATGATCATACCGACAACCGGTCCCTCAAGGACGGCGCCGATGATGACGGGAACATGCATGATGGTCAGGGACGCTCCGGAAAACCAGGGAATGAACCCGAGCCTCGTGGCTCCCAGAACGACAGAAACGGCGGCCATTACGGCGGTAATGACTATTTTACGGGTACGGTTGGAATCAGACATGGAATCCTCCTGCTAAATGAATAATTTCATAGATATCAAAAACCTGCTGCCCGGCAGCAGAAAAAATGCAAGTATCACGAGGCACAGAGCCGCCGTGTCTCTCCCCTTCCAGGGATATTCGTTCAGACGGCTCCTCTCCCGCCCCGGTTCATAGCACCGCGCCTCCATGGCTTCCACCAGAATTTCCGCCCTTTCCAGGGCGGCCACAAACAGGGGAACAAGCAGGGGAATGTAAAGCCTTATCTTTTTGACAAGTCCCATCCGCCAGGTGCCGAAGGAGCCTCCCCGGGAGGCCTGGGCCTTGGTGATATGCTCCGCCTCCAGGGCAAGGAGGGGGATGAACCGGAAGGTGATGGTGATCACCAGTGAGAGATCATGAGAGAGCCCGCTCTTGCCTCCCAGGGGGCGGAAGAGGAGTTCGGCGCCGTGGCTGATCTCGGAGACCGTGGTCACCGAGGTGAAGAGGGTGAAAAGCAGGAACAGACAGAAGAAACGGCTGAAGAGGCGGGCCGTGAAGAGCAGATCTTCCGGATAGACTCCGAACCGGGAGATCTGCAGAAGAGCCTCCCCGCTGTGGTCCCTGGGAATCAGAAACATCTGAATCAGGGCTATGAGAACCAGAAAGGGAAGTACGGGCCTGACTCCTCCGAGGAGATTCCTCAGGCTCAGCCCTGCCGTGCGGCCGGTCAGAAAGAGGAGCAGAAAGAAAACAGGCAGCTGGGGAAAGAGGGGGGATGCGAAGACGATGATCATTCCCAGGATCAGGGACACCAGCTTCAGGGCGGGATTCAGATGATGGACCGCCGAGTTACCCGGCTGATACTGTCCCACCGACAGGTTCTGGAGGATTTCAAAATCGTTCATCCTTCCCTCCTTCCTGTGAGAGAAGCGATCAGATCATCGGCCGAGAGGATAGATCCTCCGGCGTCCTTATGAAGGGCCGCGGCGATGCGTCCCGCAAGGGGGTAGTCCATCCCCCCCTCGGCGGGGTTGTGGTTCTGAAAAAAAACGGCTCCGTCCCCGTCCCTGAGGATGGTCCCATCCCGGAAGACCGCCAGGCGCCGGGAAAACCTCAGGGCCTGTTCCACATTATGGGTTACCAGAACGAGGGTGATGCCCTCCTTCTGAAGGTTGATGAGGATGTTCTCCATGCTTTCCGCCGCCAGGGGGTCCAGTCCCGCCGTCGGTTCGTCCAGAAGCAGGATCTCCGGTCTCATGGCCAGAATCCCGGCGAGAGCCGCCTTGCGTTTCTGGCCGCCGCTGAGGGCTTTGACGGGGTAATCCCGATACCGGTCAAAGGGGAGGCCGACCTGATCGAGAGCCTCCTTCACCCGGAGGGAGAGAGCCTTGCCCTTCACTCCCATCCGGGAGGGTCCGAAGGCCACATCGTCCCCCACAAGCCGGGCGAAGAGCTGCTTTTCGGGCTGCTGCATGACCAGACCTATCCGGGACCTGAGGGCCTGAAGATCCGTCTTTTTGTCCATCGGGTTTTCACCCAGTAGGGTAATGCTGCCGCTGTCGGGGAGAAGAAGGGTGTTCAGTATCTGCAAAAAGGTTGATTTTCCCGAACCGGTCTGACCCAGTACACTGACCGATTCCCCTTTCCGGAGGGAGAAGTTGAGGTCTCTGAGCGCGGTCACGGGCCGTCCGGATTTTTTACCGTAAACACGGTGGACGCCCCGCAGCTCTGCTGAAATTCCGCTGTCCGGAGGAGAGTACTTCTGAAGTCGGGGAGGCAGGGTCACCGTGTACCCCTCCCGCCTGAGATGAGCGGTCAGATCCTCTTCCTTCAGGAAGTCGGGAAAACCCGGGAAGACACCGGCCAGCTGCCTGCACAGTTCCTGAACGGGAGTCTCTCTGAGATGCCAGGATGCGAGTTTTTCCCGTTCCCTGATAAAGAGGGAGGGATCACCGTCGGCAGCCAGCCGTCCTTCATTCAGAACCATGACCCGGTCGGCACAGACTGCCTGATCCATAAAATGGGTGATTCTGAGGACGCTATGCCCCTCACCGTGCAGACGGGCAAGCAGGGTGTTGAGCTGTTTCCGGCCTTCGGGGTTCAGCATGGATTCCGCTTCGTCCAGGACAAGACAGCGGGATCCGAGAGCCAGGACACCGGCCATGCCCAGCCTCTGCTGCTGTCCGGCGGAAAGCTGATGTGTCCCTCTCCGGGAAAGGGGAGAGATGGAGACGGACTCAAGAGCTTCCTCCACCCTCTTCTGTATCTCCGCGCTGTCCAGTACAAGGTTTTCGGGACCGAAGGCCGCATCCTCCCGGACAACGGTTGCCACGATCTGAGAAGAAGGGTCCTGAAAGACCAGCCCCGCTTTCGATCGGATGGTTCTGTGGTTCTTCTGAATACGGGTATCCAGGCCGTCCACAAGGATTTCACCCTCCTGCGGTTCCAGAAGACCGATCAGAAGTCGGGCCAGGGTACTTTTTCCCGATCCGTTCCCTCCGACCAGAGCCGTGTGACAGCCCTCCTCAAGGGAAAAGGACACCCTGTCGAGTGCCGGACGGTCCTGTCCCGGATAGGTGAAGCTGACGTTCCGGAATTCAATAAACGCCACGGACACCGTCCCCGGCATTCCCTACCGGAAAAGAGAAGTATATGATTCTGTTTTTTTTCATAGTTGCACCTCAACGTCCCGGTCATTAAAGATCCAGGCGCACTGGTAATGGAATTCTACCCCCTGTACCCCGATGAAGTCAACCCGGCGCCGGGCAATTGACGATATCTCACTGCTCCCGTACAATTCGATGCATCGAAGGCCTGCGGCCGGAACGGAAGGGTCTCCGGCGGAGACGGGGCTTTGGCATTTTACCCGGGGAACCATTATACTTATGTCACTGCGGAGAGAAAGTGCAGCCGGGAAGAACGGAAATTTTTAATTCTTTCCGGGGAAAATAATAAACTAAACAGCATAGAGGAGGTCCGGTGTGAAGCTTCAGGACAAGGAATTACTGATACTGGACGGAGCCTGCGGAACAAGCATTCAGAATATGGATCTCCCCGACTCGGTCTGGGACGGCAACGAGGGATGCAACGAGTACCTCTGCGTCACCGTTCCCGACAGGATCACGGAGATGCATCTGAGCTTTCTCAGGGCCGGAGCGGACATCATCGAGACCAATACCTTCGGCGGAACCCGCATTGTTCTGGGAGAGTACGGCCTCCAGGACAGAGTCAGAGAGATCAATACGGCCGCCGTTAAAGCCGCCCGGAAGGCGGTGGAGATCCACGGTGCCGGCTGGGTCGCCGGATCCGTCGGACCGGGCACGAAACTTCCCTCGCTGGGACATATAACCGTGGATGATCTGGCGGCAGCCTACAGGGAGCAGATCGAGGCACTGGCGGACGCCGGTGTGGATCTCATCATTCTGGAAACAGCCCAGGACATCCTTCAGCTCAAGACGGTGCTGGTCAGCTGTTTTGATGTGCTGGAAGAGAAAAAGGCGGAGATTCCCGTCATGGTCTCGGTCACCATTGAGAGCACAGGCACCATGCTGGCCGGTACGGATATCGCCGCTGCCGCCGCCATCATCGAACCCTTTCCCGTCTTTTCCTTCGGCCTGAACTGCGCCACCGGCCCCGAGGATATGCTCAGCAGCATCCGGTGGCTCAGCCACAACTGGCCGGGACGGATCTCCTGTCTCCCCAACCAGGGTCTTCCCGAGATCATCGACGGAAAAACCACCTATCCCATGACGCCCGACGCCTATGCGGGCGAACTCAGGACCTTCATCGGCGACTGGGGCGTCTCCCTGGCCGGCGGATGCTGCGGCACCACGGCCGAACACATCGCGAAACTGAAACAGACCGTCGGGAACACGGTTCCCGCCAAACGGGAGGTGATCTCTTGAAGCCCTCTATTGCCAGCCTCTACGAATCAGTCGACCTCATTCAGCCCATTAAACCGCTGATCATCGGAGAAAGGTGCAACGCCAACGGTTCCAAACGATTCAGGGACGCCCTGCTGGACGACGATTACGACACCTGCCTCACCATTGCCCGTGAACAGGAAGCCGCGGGCGCCCATGTGCTGGACCTCTGTACGGCCTATGCGGGCCGGGACGAGATGAAGGATTTCGAGATTCTGATTCCCTCCTTCGCCTCCTCTCTGAAGACACCTCTGATGATCGATTCCACCACTCCGGCGGTGATCGAAAAAGCACTGAAGCTCTACCCGGGCCGGTGCATCGTCAACTCGGTGAACCTGGAAGACGGCGGAGTGAATATCTACAAAGTCCTCAGGGTGGTTAAAAAATACGGCGCCGCCGTAGTAGCCCTCACCATAGACGAGAAGGGAATGGCCATGACCGCCCCGGAGAAGATCGCCGTCGCTAAAAGAATCCACGCCATCGCCGTGGACGAGATGGGACTGCGTCCCCAGGATATCCTCTTCGATCCCCTCACCTTCACCATCGGTGCAGGTGACGAAACTCTCAGGGATGCGGCCGTTCAGACCATGGACGCCATCAAGGGGATCAAGAGTGAACTTCCCGGCTGCCTCACCATGCTGGGACTGAGCAATATCTCCTTCGGGCTTTCCGCCGCCTCCCGGAAGATTCTGAATGCCGTGTTCCTCCACGAGGCGCTGGAGGCGGGCCTTGATTCCTGCATCATCGACGCCGCCAAAATCATCCCCCTGGCCTCCATCTCCGAAGAAGACAGGGAGATCTGCTACGACCTTCTTTACGACAGGGTCAAAGATCCCGAGAAGTCTCCCCTTCTGACCTTCATCGACCACTTCAGCACCGCTGTGGACGGCGGCGACAACAGGGAAGACGCCAAATGGAAACCCATTGAAACCCAGCTCTACGACAAGATCGTCACCGGCAACAAGGACGATCTGAGCGACGTGCTTGACATGCTCCTCCAGAGGCGTTCCCCCATCGGCATCATCAACGACATCCTCGTCCCGGGGATGCGTCATGTGGGCGAGCTCTTCGGCAAGGGAGAGATCCTTCTACCCTTCGTCCTCCAGTCAGCCGAAACCATGAAGGCCTCGGTCCGCTATCTGGAGCCGCTGATGGAGAAGTCGGAAGAGGAGAGCCGCCTCAAGATCCTCCTGGCCACCGTCCAGGGAGACGTTCACGACATCGGCAAGAATCTGGTGGACATCATCCTGAGCAACAACGGCTACAAGGTCTACAACATCGGGATCAAGGTTCCGGCGGAGACGGTGATTCAGAAAGCCAGGGAGTACGATGTGGATATCGTCGGACTCAGCGGTCTGTTGGTAAAGTCGGCCATGGTCATGGCCGAGAGCATGCCTCAGTACGAGGAGGCGGGCCTGAAGGTGCCGATCTTCCTCGGCGGAGCCGCCCTGACCAGGAAATTCGTTGCAGAAAGCTGTGTTCCCGGGTACAAACAGCCCGTCGTCTATAACCAGGATGCCTTCGACGCCCTCAAAAAAGTCCGCGATTTCGAGGCGGGAATTCTGGAAGCCACCACCTGGACCGCTCCCAGCGATGTCAAAGAGGTCAAACCCGGCCTCAAGGATGCGGCCGTTCTCAGGGACAACCCCGTTCCCGAGGCCCCCTTTCTGGGCGACAGGATCGTCACAGATATCGATCTGGAAGAGGTGCTGAATCTGATCAACAAGCAGGCCCTTTTCAGGGGGCGCTGGGGCTACAGACGGGGCAAGCTGACTGCCGGAGAGTATCAGGATCTGATTAAAACCAAGGTCGAACCCCTGTATGAAGAGTTCCGGCGTCAGTTTCTCAACGAAGGTCTCATCGACGCCAAGGCGGCCTACGGCTACTTCGCCTGCGAGAGCCGGGAGAACGATCTTGTCATGACCCACGGCGGGAAGGAGTTCGTCTACTCCTTTCCCCGCCAGAAGGAAGCCCCTTTCCTCTGTCTTTCCGACTACTACAAGAACGCCGCTGAAGGCGGCGATGTGGCCGGACTCTTTGTGGTGACCATCGGAGAAGAGGTGTCCAGACGGACCGCCCAGCTCTATGAGGCCGACGCCTTCCACGACTATCTGATGCTGCATGCCTTTTCCGTGGAGGTGACCGACGCTCTGGCCGAATACTGGCACAAACGGATGCGGAAGGAACTGGGCATCGCCGGCAGCGAACCGGAGCATATCCACGGCTATGTGACCCAGCAGTATCAGGGCTCGCGCTACGGATTCGGCTACCCCAGCTGCCCCGACATCACCGCCCACGGTCTGGTCTTCGACATGCTGAAGCCCGAACGGATCGGCATCACCCTGACGGAGAACTACGAGATGGTTCCCGAACAGAGCACCTCCGCCCTGGTGGCCCATCATCCCCAGGCCAAATACTTTGCGGTATAACCCGCATCTACAGGAGACCGGAATGAAGTATATTTGCATAAACTGCGGCTACATCTACGATCCCGAAGTCGGCGATCCCATGGGAGAGATTCCTCCCGGCACCGCCTTTGACGACCTCCCTGAAACCTGGGTCTGTCCCCTGTGTTATTCGGGCAAGGATCTCTTTGATCCGGTCGACTGAGATCTGCTGCCTCGGCTGTAAAACGCCGGAGACGGTATCGGTACCGGCCGGACCGAAACCTCTGCCTTAAATAGGAGAAACAATTTGATCCCCTTTCTTGAACGAATCGCCAGACAACCCCTCGTCTTCGACGGTGCCATGGGAACCATGCTCTACAGCAAAGGGGTATTTCTCAACCGCTGTTACGACGAGCTCAACCTGACCAATCCTTCACTTGTGGAAGAGATCCATAAAGAGTACAGCGAAGCGGGCGCCGATGTGCTTGAGACCAACACCTTCGGTGCCAACAGAATCAGACTGTCCGAACACGGTCTGGGAGACAAGGTCAGGGAGATCAATCTGGCCGCCGCCGGTCTGGCCAGAAAATACGCCCGTGAGGAACGCTATATCGCCGGTTCCATGGGCCCCTGCCTCAAGTCGGGACAGATTCTGAGGGATTCCCGCATTGAAGAACTGAGCGAAGTCTTTGCCGAACAGGCCCGGGCCCTGAAAGAAGGCGGCGTGGATCTGATCATCCTGGAAACCTTCAGTCACAGCCGGGAGCTGATCATCGCCGCCCGGGCGGCCGCCCTGACGGGACTCCCCGTCTGCGGAAGTTTCACCCTTACCGAAGAGGGCTACACCCCGGGCGGAGAGAACCTTGAAACCCTGATGCAGAGCCTCAATGAGTGCGATGCCCTGGATGTTCTGGGTCTGAACTGCGGCACCGGCCCCTCCCACACCTACAACTGGGTGGAGAAGGCCCTCACCATGACGGAAAAACCCCTCATCGCCATGCCCAATGCAGGCTTTCCCAAAGAACAGGACGGGCGTATGGTCTATCTGACCAATCCCGAGTATTTTGCCAGCTACGCCAGCAAGTTCATCAAACTGGGGGTCAGGGGCATCGGCGGCTGCTGCGGGACCACCCCCGACCACATCCTCAAGGCGGCCAGAACCGTCAAGGCCACCTCCCAGGTGAAGCAGCATGTGGTCATTGCCCCGGTAGACACGGAGGCATCGGAAGTGACTCCCGTTCCCCAGGAACAGAAGTCGAGGCTGGCCTGCCTCCTGAAGCAGGGCAAGATGGTGACCTCGGTGGAGATCACACCGCCCCGGAGCACCGATCTGAGCGGTTTCATTCAGAAGGCCAGGATCTGCGCCTTCCACGGTGTGGATGCCATCAACATCCCCGACGGACCCCGGGCCAGCGCCCGGGTCTCCCCCATGATCGCCGCTTCGGTGATCCAGAAAGAGGCGGGCATCGAAGCGGTGCTCCACTACACCTGCCGGGACAGGAACCTTCTGGGCATGCAGTCGGATATCCTGGGATCCGTTGCCGCGGGGCTCAACAACTTTCTGGTGGTCACCGGAGACCCGCCCAAGTCGGGAGACTACCCCGAGGTTACGGGGGTCTTTGATGTGGACTCCATCGGTCTGACCCGGGTGGTCCACAACCTCAACTACGGCAGAGACTTCGGAGGCAACCCCATCTCTCCGCCCACGGGGATCTTTACAGGTGTGGGAGCCAATCCCTGCGCCGTCTCACCGGAACTGGAACTTGACCGTTACCGCCGCAAAATCGAGGCGGGAGCCGAGTTTGCCATCACCCAGCCCGTCTTCGATCCCGAGGCGCTCCTCCGCTTCCTGGACAAGGCGTTCGCCTTCGGCAGCATCCCCGTCATCGCCGGGGTCTGGCCTCTTGTCAGTTTCAAGAATGCGGAGTTTATGAGGAACGAGGTTCCCGGCGTGGAAGTGCCCGATTCGGTGATGGAACGGATGAGCCGCTGCCAGACCAGGGAAGAGGGCATTGCCGAAGGCATCCGGATCGCCTCTGAGATCTGCCGGACTATTGAATCTTATGTACAGGGCTATCAGGTAAGCGCCCCCTTCGGAAAGGTGGAGCTGGCGCTGAAGGTTCTGGGAATGGATACAGGAAAATGAAAAAAGAGCTTAAAATATTCTGCGCCGGTTCCAATCCGGCCCTGACATCGGCCATTGCGGATGTGCTGCAGCTGGAACAGAGCCCTCTGAAGATGTCACGGTTCTCCAATGACAATATTTCGGTCCAGATCCTTGAAAACGTCAGGGAACGGGATGTGTTTCTGGTCCAGTCCCTCACCACCCCGGTGAGCGAACATCTGATGAAGATGCTGATCACCATGGACGCCCTGAGGAGCGCCTCGGCCAGGAGGATCACCGCCGTGATCCCCTACTACTCCTACGCCCGGTCGGACAAGAAGGATGCGCCCCGGATCTCCATCACCGCCCGGCTTATCGCAGACCTTCTGAAGACGGCCGGTGCCGACAGGGTGCTGACAATGGACCTTCACTCCCCCCAGGTTCACGGTTTTTTCAGCATGCCCGTGGACCATCTGACGGCCACGGTTCTGATCGCCGATTACTTCAGAAAAAAACCGGGGAGCGGGAATATGGTGGTCGTTGCCACCGATGCGGGAGGAGCCAAACGGGCGGGACGCTTTGCTCAGACCCTGAACATCCCCATTGCCATTGTGGACAAACGCCGCCTCAGCGATACCGAAGTCACACAGAGCGGTCTGATAGGAAATGTGAAGGGTAAGGACTGTATAATCTTCGACGATGAAATCGCTACCGGCTCCACCATTCTGGAGACCATGAAGACCCTGTCATCCGCCGGTGCCCGGAAGATCTATCTCAGCGCCGTTCACGGTGTGCTGAGCGGAGATGCCGTTCCCCGGCTGAGAGAGGCGGGAATGGAAGAGCTGGTCATCACCGACACGGTTGATATTCCCGAAGAAAAGAGACTGAAAAACATGACCGTTCTTTCTGTGGCCCCCCTTCTGGCGGAAGCCATCAGGAGGATTCACACGGGTGAGAGCATAGGTGAGATCTTCCCCCACTGATCCTTCTCAGACAGGACTCTGAACCTGAACAAAGATTGTATGGGTCCGGGAACAGCGGCTGGGCAGGGTCGGTTCGGTGGATGTGAGGATGTTCGCCGAACCCGCCAGGTCGATCTCCTTTCCCGGCTCACCGGTGAGAACCGGCCAGAGCCCCTCGTTCAGAGACACCGTTCCCGTCCTGATCCTGTCAGTCACCCTGACGGCAATCTCAAGCTCCCCTTCCGCACTGGTCACTCTGACCCGTCCGTCCTCTGAAATGCCTCTTTCCGCCGCATCGGCCGTATTCATCCACAGAACATGATCCTCCTCCATCCTGAATCCGGCCAGGTTGGCATACTGGGAATGAATGCCCTGGAGGGGATGGGGAGTGATCAGACAGAGGGGATAGACCGGTCCCGGAGACACCGCGTTCCGGCAGTGGGGATAGGCGGGAAACCCGAGCTTTCCGTAGGCGGCGGGAGAGATTTCAATTTTTCCCGACGGCGTGGCCAGAGGATGGCTAAGGGGATCATTGATGAAGGAGGAAAAGGCATTCCGCTCCTGTTCCTCTCCGATGAACAGTCCTGTCTTTTTGAAGGATCCGATGTCGACGACATCCGACTCCTCCAGGAAATGATCGATCCACTGTTCCTCCGACCGGCCCTCCGTGAAGGCGTCGGCAAATCCCAGGCGTCCGGCCAGGGCCGTGAATATTCCGTAATCCGTCAGCACACCCGCGGGAGGTTCCGCCGCCTTCGCCGAATAGAGGAGAAAGTTCCCTGCGGGGAAGACGATATCCTCCCGTTCCAGAAAGGAGGCCGCCGGAAATACGATATCGCAGAGGGCCATGGTGGGGGTGAGGAAAAAGTCGTGTCCGATGATCAGATCCAGCATTCCGAAGGCACGGATGTTTTTCTTCAGATCGCTTCCCTGGGCCAGAAGGTTGCTTCCCGTGATATAAGCGCCCTTGATCCCCCCTTTAAGAATTTCATCCGGCCACTCATAAACGGGCACGGAAGGATCATCATGGGGCGGAACAGTCAGAGAGGGACAGGCGGGCCCCGGAACCTTGCCCCAGATCATCCCCCCCGAACTCCCTCCGGGGATACCGATATTCCCCGTAGCCAGCTGCAGGGCGCAGGTCATCCGGGCAGCCTCCTCCCCTCCCAGAGATCTCTGCAGGGAGAGGCCGGGCAAAAGGGCGGCTGGTGAGGTCCGGGCGTAGAGACCTGCCAGTTTTTCGATGTCCTCAGCAGGAACACCGCAGATTTCGGAAGCCCAGGCCGGGCTTTTGGGAGTCCCGTCGTACTCTCCCAGAACATAGGCTTTCAGCTCTTCGAATCCCCTGCTGTAGCGGTCGATGAAGTCATGCTTCTGAAGACCGCAGCGGATGATATGATATAGAATCGCCGCCATGAGGGCCGTATCGCTTCCCGGTCTGACAGGTATCCACCAGGTTCCCAGGACATCGGCGGTTCTGGTCCGGCGGGGATCGATGACGACAACGGGCACGCCCCTCTTTTTCGCTTCCAGAATCCGGGGAGACATCTCGCATCCGAAACGGGTATCGAAGGCGTTGTAGCCCCAGAGGATGATCAGTTTTGAATGCGCCAGATTCCCCGCATCCATGCCTGTCATCTTCGTTCCGAACACATAGGGAAGCGCAAAGGAGGCGGCTCCGCTGCTGTAGTTGCTGTACGTTCTGAAGGCGCCGCCCCAGAGGGTCAGGAACCGGGAAGTCAGTGCCGAGTTGTTGTGAAGCGCTCCCCGGCAGGCACCGCCGCTGGACAGATCCAGAAGAGAGCGGCAGCCGTGGTCGTTTTTGAAATCAGCCAGTTTCCGGGCCGCCAGATCGAGGGCTTCGTCCCACCCTGCTTCCCGGAAATCCTTCCGGCTTTCTTCGGCCGATACAAACCGCCGGGGTCTGCCTTCCAGGCGGACCAGAGGCTTTACAAGCCGATCGGTATGGTGATCCAGTTCCATGGCCCGGAATCCCTTCAGGCATCCCTTCATGTAAGGTGTTCCCAGGGGGTTGTTGGTTATGCGGACGACACGGCCGCCTTCGGTATGGGCAATCAGGGGGCATCCGCCCCCGCAGTCTTTATTGCAGCTGACAGGCAGGTTTTTCATGGTTTATCATTGTAACCTGAAGACATGGATTTGATACAGAGAATCCCGCCGAAGGATTTGTCCGGCGGGATTATTATTATTTTTTCTTATCGGGTTCGGGAATAGCAATGCGGCTTCTGCAGCTCGGGCATTTCCCCCTCTTGAAACTCTTCCCCGCATCGATGCTCAGTCTCTTACCGCACTTGGGGCAGTGAAAGATCTTTACAGTATTCTCTTCATTCAAAATGATTCATCCTCCAAATCTGTATTTTTCCAATATTTTATTCCTTCAAGAATTCCTGAAGCGAATTTCTCTTTCGCAAAATAGACAAGCCTGCGTCCCTTCAGACTGTCCAGTTCCCTCTCGGCGTTTCCCACAACAATCCCCTTCATGCTCCCGGTCAGCATATCCATATCGTTTCCCGAATTGCCTGCGGTATAGATGTTCTGAACCGGAATTTTCCATTTGTGGGCCAGATAACGGACCGCCTGCCCCTTGGAGACCCGGTAGGGCAGAACATCGATCATATCGCCGTGGGAGAAGATCAGATTGTAGGAAAGCTTGCGGTTCATCAGGGCGTTGTGGATCAGGGGTACGGCCTCATCTCCGGGGACACCGGGATTCAGGGTATAGCTGATCTTGAAATCCCGCTGGGCTTTGGGGTTGTCCTGCAGGGTGAGAAAATTCAGTTTGTCCAGTATGGATTGAATCTCCCGGGGCTTCCACTTCTTCCTGATATGGGAGGCCCAGCCCCTGTCTACGGTATGGACATCATAGTAATAGATTTCCGAGCCCACCGATGCAATGATGAACTCAACATTCTCAATCCCCTTTTCCAGAAGTACCTTTTTGGCCGACTCGATGTCCCGTCCTGTTGCCACACCGAAACCGATGGTGTCCCTCCGCGGTTCCAGATAGTTCATCAGGGCCCGGATTCCCTCATCATCCCCCAGGAGGGTGTCATCGATATCGACAATGAGGATCTCTTTGAGGGAGTGAATCCGCTTTCCGATGCTCAGATACTCCTTCTCCACCTTGAAGGAGGACGCCTGATGCTTTTCCATCAGCTTTTCCAGCTCCCGGATGTACTGTTCGCAATGATGCTGCCATGTATAGACCTTCCGGGTGTTGTTGATCCCGTTTTCCGAGTATCTGTTCCAGACCTCCGAGTCGGTCAGAATCTCTTTTATGGCCCGGGCGATGCTCTCCTGATCACCGATGTCCGCCAGGATTCCGCTTCTGCAGTTTTTTTCAATATCCACGGGACCGCCCTTCCTCGTAGCCACAAAAGGCAGACCGCTGGAAGAGGCTTCAATAAAGGTCAGACCGAAGGTCTCGAGATAGGACGCACTGACGAAGACTCCCTGGGAAAGGGCGGCGATCCTGTAGAGTTCGGGTACATCCTTTTCGGGATTATGGTATTTGGGAATCGCCATCTTTCCGTAGAGATCGTATTTGTCCATGGCCAGAAGGATATCGGTCAGTACTTGCTGCTCCCCCTCTTCCATTGTGGAGATATCCTCCCGGATGCCCGCAAAGATGGCCAGATTGGCCATGGCCTGAAGCTCTTTGTCCTTTCCGTACACGTCGATGAGCACATCGATGTTCTTCCGCGCATCGGGGCGGCACAGGGTGATGATGAGCGGTTTTTCCGGTTCAAAATGGAACCTCCGCAATTCGTTCAGCGTTCTAAGGTGGGCCTGTTTGGTCTCTTCGCTGATTTCGCTGCCCGGAATCTGGTAGTAGTAATAGGGAAAGAATTTTTCAAGATCCACTCCCGGAGGAATGGTGGCGTAATCGGGTATATGACGGTGCTCGTACTGACCGATGAGCTCCTCTTTTTCGTAGTTCGTACTGGTCACCACCAGTTCGGCCCGGGAAAGGATCATCTCCTCCGCCTCGATCCTTGTATCGATGGCCAGTTCCTTCACGGCCCGGGCTTCAGTCCATCCCACTGATTTCAGAAAGGAGAGCTTGTTTCTGCCCAGGGAGTGGGCTGTAAAAATCAGGGGGATACCGAAGAGACTGGCAATGTGGGATGCCACATATCCGGCGTCGGCATAATGGCCGTGCACAAAATCGGGTATCCTGTTCTGACTCCGGATGTACTCGATCAGATTGTCGGTGAATTCGTCCAGATGGGGCCAGAGCTTCTCCTTGCGGATATACCTTTTTCCTCCGCAGGAGAGCCTGACGATGGAGGCTTTTTCAGAGAGAGGCTCACGGCTCTGATTGTAGACGGAGTGCACTCTTTTATCGTCGATTTTTCTTGTAATCAGATCAATACGGTCGATGGACGGATAAGCCGACAGGCTCCGCACCATCTCTATCAGATAGCGGGTCTGGCCTCCCGTGTCGGCATCCCGGCCGAACTCGATGTTCTGCCCACGGATAAGGCCATGAAGATTCAACATTAAAATATACATTCTTTAATTAGTGTACGAATCATTTCAAATCATGTCAATGTTGATAAATCCCCGATCATAACCTATATTTCCTGTATACGACCCAATCCGTTGAAAATATATTATTTAGAATACAAAGAAGAAAAACATGTACACAGGCAAAGGTTTTGAAGTATCCGAACTGGGCGATGTGGATGTGATCAGATACAACGGTCTGTTTCACCTGTTCCATCTAGTCCTGCCAAATCACGACTATATCGCCCATGCCGTCAGCAGCGACGGGTTCCTCTGGAGAAGGGTCAAGAATCCCCTGTTCATCGGGGAGCCCGGAAGCTGGGATGACGATATGATCTGGACCATGCACGTCAGTCCCGATCCCGACGGCCCCGCCGAATTCAGGATGTTCTACACGGGCCTCTCCCGCAGAGAGGGCGGTCGAATTCAGAGGATCGGTCTCGCCCGGTCCAATGACCTCTACACCTGGGAGAAGGTCTCTTCTTCATCCTATCCCCTCTCCATTGCAGGCCCCTATTATGAGGAGTCGGTCTCGGAAGGCAGGCACTGGGTGAGCTGCCGGGACCCTTTTTTCTACTCGGAGGGTGAGGACCGGTTCCTGCTTGTAAATGCCAGAACGCCCTTCGGACCCAAGATCAGAAGGGGATGCGTCGGTCTGGCCCGGGAGAGGGCGGTTGACGAATTTCACTGGGAAAAGCCCCTCTTCACTCCGGGGATGTATGATGACATCGAGGTGCCGGGACTCTACAGGATAGAGGGCCGCTACTATCTGATCGGCAACATCAAGGAGGACATAAAAATCCACTACTGGCACAGCGAAACCCTGCTGGGAAACTACGAGGCCTTTGTCTCCAACGTTCTGCTGCCCCGGGGCAACTACGCCGCCAGGATCACGAAAATGGACGACCACTACCTGCTCTGGAATTTTTTTACCGACAGAAGCATGGCGATCAGATCCACCATTCTGCCTCCTCCCACGGAACTGAAGGTGGACGACAGAGGCAGGCTTTACCTGCAGAGCTTCCGGCAGTTCGACAGGAAGGTGCAGACCTCCATCGGCCAGAAGGACCTTATGCCCGTTCAGAGGGTACTTAAAAACGAGACCGCCAAGGCCCGGATCGAAGAGAACAGCCTCAAGCTGGAATCGGTAAGCGGGTATGAGATCTTCTTCCTGAAGAAGCAGACCACCGACTTCCGCCTGA
>QKAI01000321.1 GCA_003246505.1 Spirochaetaceae bacterium
TGGATGTCCGCGGAGCGGATGAGGCGCATCTCCCCCTCCCGGTGGCGGTAGTTCACCCCGTTGATGCGATGGGTGAACTCCCCCCGGGAGCAGTAGACGAATTCCGCCTGTCCCTCGTGGTTGTGGGCGGGGTAGAAATAGGAGGACTGGTATTCGAAAATGCTCAACTGGTAATACTTTTTCCCCGTATCACGCCAGTTCTGTCTTAGCAGGGCCATAACCCTCTTTATATCACAATATTTCTATAAATAGTCAATAGGCTTCCTTTAAAAATCAATTTTCTCCTTTACAATGGAATATATCATTTTCACAGCCGGGAACCCTGATCCGGGGACCGGGAAGGACAGGACAGGGTGAAGGAAATCAGTTTAAACGGAATATGGCATGTCCGTTCGGAAGAGGGGCAGTACGAATTCGATCAGAGCGTGCCCGGATCGGTGTTTCAGAGCCTGGAAGAGCTGGGGGTCTACGGGGAGGGGGACGTCTTCTACCGGGAGAACAACCGGCTCTGCCTTGGATTGGCGGAGAGGAATTTCCTTTTTTCCCGGACCTTTGTCGCCGGGGCGGACCTTCTGGATTCGGACAGGATTCTCCTGGAGGCGGACGGGCTGGACACGCTCACCATCATCAGCGTGAACGGCCGCGAGGCGGGGCGGACCAACAACATGCACCGCCCCTGGCTCATCGATATTAAGCCCTTTGTCAGGGAGGGGGAGAACCGGATAGAGATTCTTTTCCTGAACTCCCTGGAGTACATCAGAAAGGAGAGGGAGAGACGGACCATCTTCGCCTCCGACCATAACGGGGTCGTTTCCGTACAGGGATTCAACATGATCCGCAAGAGCCACTGCAGCTTCGGCTGGGACTGGGGACCCAAGATTCCCGATCTGGGCATCTGGCGGGACATCCGGGTGCGGGGCTATAAAGATTACCGTCTGGAGGGAATCCGGGTTTTGCAGAATCACCGGGACGGCCGGGTGGATCTGGAGCTGAGCCCGGAGGCGGAAGTGTGGGGAACGGCCCCTGTCATGGGCTTTACCCTGACCGGTCCCGACGGTAAGAGCCAGACCCTGGACGTGGCCTGCGGGGAAAAGGGGAAGCTCACCGTGGAGGCCCCCCGCCTCTGGTGGCCCAACGGCCTGGGGGATCAGCCCCTCTACACCCTGACGGGAACCCTGCCGGACGGGCAGAAGAGGACCCTCAGGATAGGGCTGCGCACCCTCACCGTGCTGAGGGAGAAGGACGAGTGGGGGGAAACCTTCGCCTTCTCCGTCAACGGGATTCCCTTCTTCTCCCGGGGGGCGGACTACATCCCCGAGGACGTCTATCTGACCCGGGTGACCCGGGAAAAGACGGAAAGGCTCATCCAGGATGCGGCGGCGGCCAACTTCAATTCCATAAGGGTCTGGGGGGGCGGCGTCTATCCCTCGGAGGATTTCTACGATCTCTGCGACATCTACGGCCTGGTCAACTGGCAGGACATGATGTTCGCCTGCGCCATCTACGACGTGAAGAACCGGGACTTCCTGGAGAATATCACCGTGGAAGTGCGGGAGAATCTCAAAAGGATCCGCCACCACGCCTCGGTGGGGCTCATCTGCGGCAACAACGAGATGGAGGACGGGATCATGCACTGGTTCCCCTCCACCAACGAGGAGCGGATGGAATATTTGAAGCAGTACGAATTCGTCTTCCCCGCCGTGGCGGAGGAGGTCTGCCCGGAACTCTTCTACTGGCCCTCATCCCCCTCCTCCGGGGGCAGCTTCGAGAAGCCTAACGCCCCGGAACTGGGGGATTGCCACTTCTGGGAGGTCTGGCACGGCCTCAAACCCTTCAGCGAGTACGAGAAGCACTACTTCCGGTACATGTCCGAATTCGGCTTCGAATCCTATCCGGACATGAAAACCATAGAGAGCTTTACCGCCGAGGAGGACCGGAACCCCTTCTCCCGGGTCATGGACGACCATCAGCGATGCCCCGGGGGTAACAGCAAGATCTTCTACTACATGTCCCAGTACTTCAAGGCTCCGGCGGATCTGAAGGGCACGGTTTATCTCTCCCAGCTGAGCCAGGCGGACGCCCTGACGACGGGCATACGCCACTGGAGACGGAACCGGGGACGCTGCATGGGGGCGGTCTACTGGCAGCTCAACGACAACTGGCCCGTGGCCTCCTGGGCCAGCATCGACTACTACGGCCGCTGGAAGGCCCTCCATTACGAAGCGAAAAGGGCCTTTGACAACCTTCTCGTCTCCTGCGAGGGAAAGGAATCTCGGGTCTCCCTCTGGCTGTCCAACGAGGACCGCCGGGAACGGAGGGGCAAGCTTCTGTGGCAGCTGACCGATTTCGCCGGAAAGGAGATCCTGAAGGGGGAAGAGGGATGCGTCATTGCCCCCTTCACCAGCCGTTCCTTCATCACCATGGACTTCTCCGAGGAGCTGAGAACCAGTTCCGGATCGGACCGGTTCCTCTTCGTCGCCTTCGAAGAGGAGGGGGGAGAGGTTTACCGGGCCTCCCATGCCTTCGCCCCCTACAAGCATATGAACCTGGAAGACCCGGCCCTTACGGTCAGGGCGGAGGAAACGGCCTCGGGGATTCAACTGAGGGTGAGGGCGGTAAAACCGGCCCTCTTCGTCCGGCTGGATCTGAAGGGGGGAGACTGCGTGCTGTCGGATAACTTCTTCCATATGAGGGGGGGGGAAGAGAGGATTCTGACTCCCTTGAGAGGGGAATACACCCTTAGGGAGTGGCAGGAGAAACTGGAGATCACCTCCCTGTTCCACAGCGCCTATTGACCCGCGTCTCCCCCCCTTCCGGGGGGGAGACATATTTGTAAAAAAAAGTGAGAAAGAGGGTTGACCCTTTTTTTCCTATCGGTTATATTCATATTCGCTTCGGGGGTATAGCTCAGTTGGCTAGAGCGCTTGAATGGCATTCAAGAGGTCAGGGGTTCGACTCCCCTTACCTCCACAAAGAAATTGGATCGTTCTTCGGAACGATCTTTTTTTTTGCCCTTATAATTGTGCCGGCGGAAGGAGCCCCCGGGCGGATCGTTTCCTTCTGGTCAATCTCCAGAGGAGCTGCTTTCTCATATAAAGGCGGTAATCCCTGACCCCGCTGCGAATGAGCATGTTGACCACATCGTCAAAGGAAATGTCTTCCAGATCTTTCTGATACTGTCTTATCTTCTCCATATTATCCTGGGACAGCAATACCTCGGTCTTTATCATCATAGACCTATTATATTACACCCGCGGGAAAGGTAAATAATCCTTTAGTATTAGAAAAGGGGAAATCGGAAATACCCTACTCCTCCGGAATGGCCCACTCCCTTTCCTTTTCGCTTAAGGAGTAGAACATGCCAATGAGTTCCGATCGGGTCCCGATGCCTATCTTGTTGTAAATGTTGTACAGATGGGTTTTGACCGTCCTCTCCTTAATGTTCAATTCCTCCCCGATATCCCTGTTTGACGCGTTCTTTGAGACGAGAATCGTTATGATCCTCCTCTCGGTCTTGGTCAGGCCGTATCGGTCCCAGTCAATGTCCTTCTCGCTCCGCACTTCCCATTCTATGGCCTTGTTCACTTCCTCCAGCTTCGCCCTGAACCTTTCGAGCTGTCTCCCTATCCGTTCCTTCTCCTTCTCAAGCTGGATTATCTGCCGGGAGTGGATTTGATTATTCAGCGACAGGATCCCGTCGATTTCATCCTTGAAGATGATATAGAGGAAAGTGATAAAATAGGCCATGTAAAAGAAGACATCGATTCCGATGCCGGACAGATCGGAATGGAATACGGATGCTTCCACGGCCAGGATAAAACAGAGGGAGATGATAAGCAACTTAATCTTTATATGCCTGTCGAGGAAACCGTATTTATAGAGGAGAAGAACGAGGACGATCACCTGGCCGATGCTGTAGAAGCTGTTGTACTTGGAGAGTATGCTCAGGAGGGACGAAAGGGTAAGAATGAAAATATGAAGATATCTGAGAACCGAAGGCCAGAGGAAATGTCCGATCAGTACGACGGATAATCCGAAGAGAAGGGTGAGTATGCTTTCATGGACGATGAATGCCCTGAAGGTATACCCCTTTAACAAGGCGCTGATTGAACTGTACCCCAGGGCCAGGACGGCGACAGCAATCAGCAGCCAGTTGATTTTTTTGGAAAGCCTACGGGAACTCCCAGTTTGCCTGCCTAACATCGTCATCTCCAGGTAAATACGCCATCTCGGGGCAGTTGTATTCCCGGATCTCCCTCAGGAGCTGTTCCCGAAGGTCATCGATTTTCCAGGCGCCCGAACTGACTGGATTATACTTGTTATCCGCCATATCGGCAAGCCTGTCATTTCTATGGTCCGACAGCATCAGCAGGGCGAGGAGGTTCATGCCCGACTTGATGATCCTGTGATCGCCCCCTTCGAATTGATTGATGCATTCCAGTCTGCTGAAAATGCTCTCATCATCGGCGAGGGTATGCAGGAAGATACTCTTGCAGGAAGTATGGGACGCGGCATAGGTAATAATGATATGGGCCAGAGCGGTCCTCTCCGGATTTTTGCATTTGGCCAGAAAGGGAAGTTTGACAACGATCTGGGAGATTAAGTTTTCGGTCATCCTCTGCTTTTCCGCGGGGGTAAGGCCGAACAGATCAGAGGCCATGTTGACGATCTTTTCATACTCCATCTGGAAGGATTTTGTCTTCCCGGGGAACTCCAGAACCTGTGCATCCATGTTCTAACTCCTTGTCTTTGAATTGTTTCCATTATGGGGGGAGACGGTAGTTCAGACAATAATACTAAAGTATCAGAACAGGAGAAAAGGGAACCCAGCCCGGCGGGGGCGAAAAAAAAGCTCCCCGGGGGGAGCTGTCACGGCGGAACGGGGACCTCAGGAAACCGCTTCGGCGATGAGGAGATTTTTCAGCTCCTCCGGTTCGCGGCATTCCATAATCCGGCTCACCACGTCGGGCTTGGAAAGGATCCCGCTTATGGCGGCCAGGAAGCGCACGTGGGGCCCGGAGGTTTCCGGGGAGGAGAGGATCATGAAAAAGAGCCGGCTCGGCTCTCCGTCCAGGGAGTCGAAATCCACCCCTTCCCGGTGGATGCCCACGACAGGGACCAGCTGACTGACCGCCGTCGTTTTGCCGTGGGGCAGGGCGATGCCGTTCTGCATGCCCGTGCTCATGGAGGCCTCCCGGTCGAACACGGCCCGGAGCACCTGCTCCCGGTCGGAGATCATCCCCGCGTTCAGGGCCAGATCGACCAGCTCGTTGATGATGCCATTCTTGTCGTCCCCCACCAGGTCCATCTTGATGCAGCCCGGATTGATATCACGGAAGAAGTTGTCCTCCCTCCGGCCCGGGGCGGAGATCTTTTCCGAGATCAGTTCCCGGCCCAGCTGTTCCGGCTTGGCGAGCTGGCGCAGCTTGTTCACCGTCTCCTGCATCTCCAGGAGCTTCTCGTATACAAGGGTCTTGAGGAAGCGCACGTCCTGGGACTGGGAGGCGAAGCTCAGCCTGTCCTCGTAGATGTTGAGGGTGATGAACACGTCCTCCCGGCGGATCTGATAGGAGGGGTGACCCACGTCCCAGGCATGGACGAAGTACCCCTGGTGTTCGAATTCCTCCAGGATCTGGTTCGTGGCGAAGTCCTTGATCTCGCTGGAGGGAAAGTCGAATTCCGTATCCACCCGGTCGTCCCCCTTCTCCTCCTTCCGGGTCCCCTTCTTCTGTTTCTTCAAAAGCTGGGTGAGAATGGGCGGGGGCGCTATGGTCGTGACCAGGGTCATCATGACCGCCACGCCGAAGAGGTCCGTGGACAGAATTCCCTGGGCGATACCTATGCCCGCGATGATCAGGGCCACCTCCCCCCGGGGCACCATGCCCACACCGATCCTCAGGGCGCCCAGGCGGTTGAAATTCAGAAAAAGGGCCGGTCCGCCGCAGCCGATGATCTTGGCGATGATCGCCACGAGGGAGTAGATTAGGCCGAAGATGATGACCTGGGGATTGGTGAAAACCTCCACATCCACCATCATGCCCATGACGCAGAAAAAGATGGGGACGAAGAAGTCATGGATCACTTCCAGCTTCTCCTGGATGACGAAGCTGATGTCCGTGCGGGAGAG
Source organism: Spirochaetaceae bacterium (assembly GCA_003246505.1). GTDB lineage: Bacteria > Spirochaetota > Spirochaetia > DSM-2461 > DSM-2461 > SZUA-368. Next base: position 6,128 of record QKAI01000321.1, read on the forward strand.
GCTAAGACCGGTGACGTAGGCCCCGATGATCATGGCCAGCCCCGCCTCTTCGAACACCCCCGCCAGCAGCAGAGCCAGTCCCAGGGCCATGAGGGCGATGGAGGACTCCCCCTTGAAGAATTTCAGCCCCTTGCTGATCCGGCGGGCGAAATAGAGGCCCAGCGCGGTAAAGCCCAGCCAGACCGCCACCGCCTTCAGGGCGATCAGCCCTATGCTGCCCCAGTTGATATGCTCCCCCCCGTGTCCCATGACCGCGATCATACCCAGGACGATGGCCAGCATGATGATGCCCAGCACGTCGTCGATAACGGCGGCGGCCAGGATGGTCACGCCCTCGGGGGATCCCATTTTGCGCTGTTCCGAAAGAATGCGGGCCGTGATGCCCACGCTGGTGGCCACGGAGAGGATACCGAGGAAGAGATTGACCGGGGTAAAGAGGGGCGTATGGAGCATTAGGCTCCCCACGGCCATTCCGCTGAGCATGGCCGCCACGATTCCCCCGATTCCGATGATGGCTCCCTTGACGGAGTAGCTCAGGAACAGGGACAGGTCCGTCTCCAGGCCGGAGAGAAACAGGAGGATGATGGAGGCCACCGTGGCGAATCCGTAGAGCTCCGGGGTGACCGAAAATCCTTCCGATACGGGGAAAAGGCCGTGGGGGAACCCGGGAAGGGAAATCCCCCCCAGGAGATAGGGGCCGATAAGGATCCCCACCAGAAGCTCTCCCAGAACGGAGGGCATCTTCAGCTTCTTGATAGCCATGCCCCCCAGTTTGGCGGCAAAAAGGATAACCCCGATCTGGAACACCAGTTCGGTCATAAGCTCGGTAATATTCATAATTATCTCCCATAACCTTTTTACAGAAAAAGGCTCTCTCCCCGGAAAGGACAAAAATCAGTGTAATGAATCCTGTGAAAATGTCAACAACGGGGATTTGCCCCCGCGAAAAATCTAGAGTACCGCCAGAAGGACCTGCTCCATCTCCTCCGCGGTCAGCTCGTAGGGATTATTCTTGTTGTCCGATTTAAGGATAATCCTCCCGAAATCCTCCTCCCCTATGCCGTAATGGCGCAGGGGTTTGATTTCCAGCTGCCCCGTCCAGTTCTCCAGGAAGGAGAGCAGGGAATCCACCGCCCCCTGGTAGGTGTTGACCGGCTTGCCCGAAAGCAGGGTGGCCACCCGCTTGATTTTCCCCTCCCACCGTTCGGTCTGCCACTTGACGGCGATCTTTCTGAGGGTTATGTCCAGGACCGGCTTGACCAGAAGCCCGCAGGCCACGCCGTGGGGGATATCGAAGAGCCCCCCCATGGGCCCGGCGATCCCGTGGACCGTTCCCAGTCCCGCATTGGCCAGGGTTATGCCGGAGAGATAGGCCGCATAGGCCAGGTCGCTCCTCCCGTCCACATCGGAGGCCTTCTCCCCGCAGACAGGCAGAAAGGATCTGCTCAGCCGGCTCAAGCCCTCGAAGGCCAGAGTGTCGGTCAGAACGGAGGATTTCGTGGAGAAGTAGGACTCCAGAAGCTGGCTGAAGGCGTCCAGCCCGCAGGCGATCGTCACGGAACGGGGGCAGGAAAGGGTCAGTTCCGGATCCACCAGGGCCACCGGGGGAATGTAATTGTCGTGGCGCAGGGATTTCTTGTACCCCTCGGCCCGGTCGGATATGACCGCGTTCTTCGTGGCTTCGCTCCCGGTCCCGCTGGTGGTGGGCAGAGCGATGAGGGGAAGGGTTCTCCCGGAGGGTTCGGAGGAGCCCACCCCTTCCAGGAAATCCTTCACACCCCCCTCTTCGCAGCTCATGGCGGCGACCGCCTTGGCCGCATCGATGACGCTGCCCCCTCCCAGGGCGACGACCACCGCCGCCTTTTCCTTCCGGCACTGCAGGGCCGCCCCGTCCACCACGGCGGGGGAGGGTTCCCCGGACAGGGTGAACAGGGAGGTCTGCCGGGCCTTCTGCACCGCGGCGATGAGCTCCTTACCCTGTTCGGAGGAGGCGATGCTCCTCCCGGTGAACAGGGCCACCGGCCCGGGGGGAAAATTATCGAGAAGACCGATGAGACGTTTCCGTTCGCCGGCTCCGAATATCAATTTCTTATTTGTCTGGAGTTGAAAGGGGTTCATGGCAGGATTCTACCACTTTTTTACATACCGTTTCCAGAGGGGACAGGGGGATGGGGCGATTTTGTCAGGATCCTAGAGATCGCTCCGCCTCAGGGGCATGCTCATGCAACGCGGGCCGCCCCTCCCCCTCACCAGCTCGGAGCCCTCTATCTCCAGGACCTCCACCCCCCACTCGCGCAGGGTCCGGTTGGAGGCGGTGTTCCGGCGGTAGGTAACCACCGTGCCCGGAGCCAGGGCCAGGGTATTGGTGCCGTCGTTCCACTGCTCCCGGGCGGCGGTGATCCGGTCCCCTCCCCCGCTGTCGATCAGGTGCACCCTCTCCAGGCCCAGGGACTCCATCAGGGCCTCCTCAAGGCCGGGGAGCGAGGAAACCTCCCCCCTCCCCTTAGGATCGTCGCTCTTTCTGAGCCGGTAGACCCGTATCTCCTTCCGGATTCCCGGATAGATGAGGAATTTGTCCCGGTCCACCATGGTGAAGACCGTATCCAGATGCATGTAGGCCCGCTTCGGAGGGATGGCGATGACCAGAATCTCCCGGACCGAGGGGGAGCGGGCGAAAAGATTCTCCCCCAGGGTCTCTATGGCCAGGGGGGAGGTGCGGGAACTGGCGCCCACCGCCAGGACGGAGGGGCTCAGCACAAGCATGTCCCCCCCCTCCAGGGAGTCCGGGTTGCGGTAGTCGTACCAGAGGGGGGCCCGGCCCCCTCCCAGGAGGGGATGGTGGCGGTTGATGTAGGAGAGGAGCATGGGCTCCCTGTTGCGGGCGCCGGTCTTCATGGCATTCACCGACAGGCCCTCCCCTATGACCGCGCCCGGATCCCGGGTGAAGTAGAGATTGGGCAGGGGGTTGATGTAAAAGGGATAGTCCCCGGCCACGTGGGAGGAGAGGCTGGAGGGGAACCGGTCCGGATCCAGAACCGATTTGGGCAGGCCGGCGATGAGGATCTCCGCCAGCTCCTCCCCGGACCGGTCCAGGAGATACTCCCTCAGGGCGTCCCCCTCTCTCAGGCGGCCGATCCCCGTGAAACGGGCCACATCCCCAACGATATCCCGCCGGACCTCCTCCCCTTCCAGGATATCCGCGAGAAGCCGGTCGAAGTAATAGACCCGGCAGCCCCGGGAACGGAGCAGCTCGGCGAACATGTCGTGCTCCTCCCGGATGCGCCCCAGCCAGGGGATGTCGTCAAAGAGAAGCTCTTCGAGGTACTGGGGGGTGAGCCTTTCCAGCTCCGGGCCGGGGCGGTGCAGGAGTACCGCCTCCAGTTTCCCCACCTCCGAGTTGACCCGATATAGTGATGCGCCCTGTTCCATATTCCGCCTATTATGACGCAAAGAGGGGCGAGGGTAAAGCGGATTATTCCGGATTGTGCTTCTTCGGGGCCGAACCGGATTCGTTGATCCTCTCCAGCTGCATGGTCAGGTAGAGCCCCGCCAGGGCCAGGGAGGGGGACAGGCTTCTCTTCCGGAAGGCGACGATGCTCTCCCGGAGCGGCTCGTGGGGCTCCAGGAGGGTGAATTTCCGGCACCGGCTCCGGCACCAGTTCCACAGGGCGTAGTAGTTTCTCTCCTCCAGGTCCTTAAGGAGGGTTTCGAACTCCCCCTCCTCCCAGGTAAGATCGGCCATCTCCTCCATCAGCCCTTCGAATCCCCCCTTCTCGGAGAGGTTCAGGTCCAGGAAGAAGTCCTCTATGGGGGGGCGGTAGTCCTGGCGGCGGCAGCCGATGATCATGAGGCTCTGGGCGTAGCGGTGGCTGTTCCTCTGGGGGATCAGGCGGAAGATGGTCTCCCAGTAGGTCCCGTCCTTCTCGATAAGGGAGAGGGCGATGACCAGATTGATGCTCGTGCGCACGTCGAGCCCCTCCCTCTGGAGCAGCTCCACGATTCGCTCGTAACAGGAGAAGTCCCCGATCCGGGCCATGGACTTGGCCGCCACCGAGACCAGATAGGGGTATTTCTCCCGGGAGATCTTCCTGAGCACGGCCCGGGACTTCTCCGTGGGGTAGGCCCCCAGGGCGAAGATGGCCGACTGCCGCCACCAGGAATCCCCGTCCCGGGCCTCTTCTATCAGATCGTCCTCCAGCTCCGGCCGGGGGTGGGAGAAGAGGGATCGGATGATCATCTCCTTATCCCTCAGGGTGGCCTGGCGGAGCCTCCGGCGGATCTCCTGGGTGGCCAGGTGGCTCGAGTCCGATTCCAGTTCTATGAGGATGGTCTCCCTCCTCGTATCGCTGTCCACCCGCTTGAGGAGGTCCAGATTGTGGATCGTCCGCAGGCTCCGGGGACTCATGACCAGGGAGAGGAACTGGTTGGTCGAGACGCTTCCCCCTTCCCGGAGGAGGAGGGTCAGGAAAAAATTCACCAGGGCCATGAAGCCCATCAGGGCGAAGGTGAGGGAGTATTCGTGGGGCAGGGGGAAGGGCGTCCTCAGATCGGCTAGGAAACCGCCCGCCAGTCCGATGACCAGGGAGAAGAGGGAGAAGACGATGGAGATGGTGGAGGTGAAGCCGATCCGGTCGTTCTCGGGAATGCGGTTGATCACCAGCCGGTCCAGCAGCAGGCGGACCATGCCCAGGAAGAACATGGAAAGAAAGCCCAGGGCGAAAAAGGCCCAGAGGGGCGCCCCGTCGCCTCCCCGGAACCAGAGGAGGGAGAGTCCGGCGGTCACCAGATTGACCAGAATCAGGATGGGCCGGCTGCCGAAGCGGTCCAGGAAGGGGCGGATGAGCCGGGAGGAGATCATCACCCCCAGGAAATTGACCATGGTGAAGATGAAGATGAGGTTGGAGGGGACCTGGGCCGTCTTCCTGAGGAAGGGCACGGTGAAGTTGAACAGGACGAGGAGGGACATGCCCCCGCAGTAAAGGAGGATGAAGACCAGGTCCTGGGGCCGGCGGATGTAGCGGGCGAAGGTGCGCAGGGATTCGGCCAGGTTCTGTTTCTGCACCCTCTCCTCCACGGGGACCCGCCGGATGGCGAAGGAGGCCGCCGTATTCAGGATCACCCCCAGGCCGATGAGGAGGAGGATGCCCTCCATCTCATCCAGGGAGGGCAGGCTCAGCACGGCGAAGCTTACGAAGCGGGAGAGGGTCATGGAGGCGTAGAGGACGAAGAGCACCCGGGCGGCGAAGTGCCCCCGTTCCGAGGGCCGGGTGACGATCCCCTGGATGACCGGATTCAGGGGGTAGGCCGTATTGCGCAGGAGACAGTACAGGGTATAGACGGCGATGACGAGGGGGACCGCCAGGTACCGGGACACGTAGGGGGCCATCCCGTAGGCCAGGCAGACCAGCCCCCGGATCATCCAGGCCGCGAAGAAGAGCCCCACGATCCGCACCCCCGGGAAAAAGCGGGGCACGAAGAAAATGGCGATGCCCGTCAGGTAGACCGCCGAGGAGATATAGCCCAGGGCCATATTGCCGGCGCCGAAGTGCAGGGCCATGAGGTAGATGATGGTTTCCGCCATGAAGCTGTACCCCAGACCGTTGATGAAGGTGTAGGTGACGTAGCTTTTCTGGCCCTGAATTTTTTTCGCGCGGGAAAGGTACATACCCCATAAATCGGAGAATCTCCCCCCTTTTATAACAGGAAAAGCACCACCCGCGGCAGAAACATCACCCGGGAGGGTGAAATTGGGGGCGGGAACGAAAAAATGATGGATTGTATACCCTTTAAGGGTTATAGTAGGGTTATGGACAGAATCACTATCTTCTGGCTCGTTATGGGAGCCCTTTTGCTTCTGGCGGAAGTTGCCGTGCCCGGCTTCATCCTCTTCTTTTTCGGGGCGGGAGCCTTTCTCATTCTCATAACCGTCAAGTTGCTTCCCTTTCTGAACCGCTACTTCTGGCTGCAGCTCATCATCTGGATGGCCTATTCCACGGTGCTGATCTTCTTTCTGCGCAACCGGTTTTCCGGGACCTTCAAGGGACGGATCTTCCAGCCGGAGAAGGAGAACTGGATAGGCCAGGAGGCCCTGGTCATAGACGGGATAAAACCGGACGCCCCGGGGCGCATCAAATTCCGGGGCACCACCTGGACGGCCCACGCGGAAAGGCCGGTCAAGAAAGGGCGGACCGTAAAAATAACCGGAAAAAGCGACACCGAATCCCTGGGGTTCGTGGTCGAAGAGATAGACAAATAATTCGCAAAGGAGAAGAGAACAATGTTCGGAACGCTGATTCTGATAGCTGTCGTCATCATCCTGCTTCTGAAAATGGTCAAAATCGTACCGGAACAGGAAGCATGGATCATCGAACAGTTCGGAAAGTACAAGAAAACCCTGGCCGCCGGTCTGCACCTGATCGTGCCGGTCATTGAGAGGGCCGCCTACAAGGTGGATCTGAGGGAGGAGGTCATCGACGTGCCCCCCCAGGTGTGCATCACCAACGACAACGTTCAGGTAACCGTGGACGGCATCCTCTATATCAAGGTCATGGACCCGGAGAAAGCGGTCTACGGCATAGAGAACTACCGTTTCGCCACCAGCCAGCTGGCCCAGACCACCATGAGGTCCGAGGTGGGGAAGATCGAGCTGGACAAAACCTTCTCCGAGAGGGACACCATCAATAACGCGGTGGTCAGGAGCGTGGACCAGGCCAGCGACCCCTGGGGGATCAAGGTCACCCGCTACGAGATCAAGAACCTGGATCCCACCGATTCGGTGCGGGAGGCCATGGAGCAGCAGATGACCGCGGAGCGGGACAAGCGGGCGGAGATTCTGGAATCGGACGGGTTCAAAAAGGCCCAGATCAACGAATCCAAGGGCGCCCGGGAGGAGTCGATCAACTTCTCCAAGGGGGAGAGGCAGAAGCGGATCAACGAGGCGGACGGGGAGGCCCGGGCCATAGAGATCCAGGCCGAGGCCACCGCCGAGGGAATCCGCCTCATCGCCGAAGCCCTGAGCCGCCCCAACGGGGACAAGGCCCGGAAGATCCGGATCCTCAACAAGTACACCCAGCAGCTGGGGAAGATACTGGAAAGCGCCGACACCCAGGTCATTCCCCTGGAAGCGGCCCAGGTCAAATCCCTCCTCCAGACCGTCATCCCCGCCGTTACCGGAAAGGGAGGTAAATAATGGATTACCAGATTATCTACACCATCATCGTCGCCGCGGCGGTTCTCATAGCCGTGATCACCTTTTTCAAATGCATCCGCATCGTCCCCGCCAAGCAGGCCTGGGTCGTGGAGCGGCTGGGAAAATATAACAAGACCCTGGAGGCGGGATTCCACGTGCTGGTCCCCTTCATCGACAAGATCCGCTACAAGCACAGCCTCAAGGAGAAGGCCCTGGACGTTCCCGTCCAGCCCTGCTTCACCGAGGACAACGTGCGCATCTTCGTGGACGGGGTTCTCTACCTGCAGGTGGTGGATCCGGTCAAGGCGAGCTACGGCATTACCAAATCCATAAGGACGCCGGGCCTCAAGGACTACGAATACGCCACGGTCCAGCTGGCCCAGACCATGATGAGATCGGTCATAGGCAAGATGGAGCTGGACAAAACCTTCGAAGAGAGGGAGGCCATCAACAGCGCCATCGTGCAGAGCGTGGACGAGGCGAGCGACCCCTGGGGCATCCGGGTCTCCCGCTATGAGATCCAGAACATCCAGGTCCCCGACTCCATCCTGGCCACCATGGAGAAGCAGATGCAGGCGGAACGGGAGAGACGGGCCCGCATATTGGAATCGGAAGGTTCCATGACCAGCCGCATCAACCGCTCCCAGGGCGAGATGGAAAGGATGATCAACGAGTCGGAGGGTGTGAAGGAGAAGCTGATCAACGAGGCGGAGGGTAAGGCCGCGGAGATTCTGGCCGTATCCCGGGCCACCGCCGCGAGCATCGCCAAGGTGGCCGACGCCATCTCCCTGGGGGGCGGCGAGGAAGCGGCCTCCCTGCAGGTCATAGAGGATTTCATCGACCAGATGAAGAACCTGGCCAAGAAGGAGAGCAGGATCATCCTGCCCATGGATCTGGGGAACCTCTCCCTGGTGGAGGAGAAAATCAAGGCGTCCCTGAAAGCCTGAGGCTGAAAGCTGCCGCCCTGCCGATTATGGACATGTACGCTCTTATCGCCGGGGAGTATGACAACCTCTTTCCCCATACCCCGGAGAAAACCCTGTTTGTGGAGGGGCTGCTTCCCCCCGGTGGCACGAGCGTGCTGGATCTGGGCTGCGCCACGGGGGAGCTGCTCCTCTCCCTGGACAGGGAGGACCGGATACTGACCGGGATCGACCTGGACGGGGAGATGATCGCCCTGGCCCGGAGGAAAACCGGGCAAAGGGAGAGGCGGGGACGAATCGAATTCCTCGTGGGAGAAATGGGATCCCATCTCTCCCGTTCGGAAAGGCGCAGCCGGGACATGATACTCTGCTTCGGGAATACCCTGGCCTATCTGGACGGCCCGGAGGCATTGACGGGTCTCATGGCCGGCTGTTACGGCCTGCTCCGACCGGGGGGGCGGCTTCTTCTGCAGGTGCTCAACTACGACGATCCCACCCTCGCCGGGGATTTCACCTTTCCCGACCTGCGCACGGGGAAGGCGTTATTCTCCCGGTCCTATACCCGGGGACGGGGGGGTAAGCTGCTATTCCACACCGCCCTGACCGATCTGGTTACGGGGGTGAAGTATGCCGATACCCATGAACTCTACCCCTTCGGGAGCGAGACACTCCGCCGGGCTGCGGGGGAAGCGGGATTCGGGGAAGTCAACCTTTTCGGCGGTTATGGCGGAGAGGAGCCCGAGGCCACGGATTTCGCCCGCCTCTATCTCATGAAAAAATAATCAGTGAACCCCGTACCGCCCCTTCCAGCGGGGATTCTTGGAGGAGATGTCCTCCACGAAGTGGGGCGTCTCCAGGCCGGTGGAACCGGGCTTCATGTGCAGGAAGAGATTATGGGCGATCCAGCGGGAGATCTGGAGGACGACCATCTTGTGGCGCAGCCTCCCCTGCTCGTCCCTGTTGAGGATGGAGGGGATGGTGTTGGTGGTGACGATCTCATCTATGACCGGATCGTTCAGAAGGCCCCGCCCTTCCCGGGAGGAGTAGAAGTGGGTGACCAGGAAGACGATGCGCCGGGGCCGGGCTTCCCGGATGACCCGGCAGGTTTCCAGTATGGTTCGCCCGGTGCGGACCATGTCGTCCACGACCACCACGTCCCGCCCTTCCACGTCCTCCAGCTTCAGGGGGGATTCGGCGTCCGGCTCGATATGGACGTCCCGTTCGCCCCGGCGCTCCTTGCACATCCTCAGGTATCCCACGGAGGGAATACCGATCTTTTCCACCAGCTGGGCGGCGAATTCGTGGGCCCCCTTGTCGGGAGCGCAGATGACCAGGGAGTCCCGGTTGACGATGTCGCTGGAGAGGAGATAATCGGCGTAGAGATCCACCGGGCGCAGATCCACGAACATGCCGTCGAAGTGGTCCTGGTAGAGGGTGCGCAATGAGAAGGGGCTGTGGTTGTGGACGGTGAAGACCTGGTTGACCCCGGCTTCCCTCAACAGGTCGGCGTAGAGCTTGGCGGAAAAGGGCTGGCCGTCGAATTTCTCATAGTCCCGGCTGTCCCGGTTGAAAAGGGTCTTCCCGTACTCCGGACGGGGTCCCCGGTCCTGGGCGCTGTAGAAAAGGTCCGGTTCCAGAAGGGAGACCCGCTCGGCCCCGTTCTCCCGGGCCGCCCGGGCCACCAGAAAATTTCTCATGGCCATCTCGTTCCGGTTCATGGCCGTGGAGGAGGTGCTCACGATGAGGACCTGATACCCCTCCAGGCGGCGCCCCACCTTTTCCCTGTCGTTCCTGTCCCCCAGTATGAACCGGGGACAGAATTCGCTGTTGTGAAAATTCTTCAGGGCGATCAGGTCCTGATAATTCTGTTTCTGCTTCAGGTGATGGGCGATATCGGCAACGAAGACGTTGTCCGCATAATTTCCCACGACGAGGGTTTTATCCATTTTTTTACTTATTCTCCCGGAAGGAAATAAACGGACGGTCCCCTCCCGGTTCAGGGGCGGACCGTCCGTATCGGTTCATTTAGCAAAAAGCCTTTTCGAGAAGTTCCAGATCAATCTCGGGGTAAAGGAGGAACTCATCCAGGAGGGCTTTGATCCTGGCCCGGGCGCTTTCCACCACCGCGCCATCGATCCTGTACTTGGACTTGCTCTTCTGCCCCGCGTTCTCCCCCTTAGTCAGGATGACCGGCTCGGCCGCCTTGAGGACGGTGGCGATGACGTCGGCGATCTCATCCATCTGGGCCTTGCCCATTCCCAGGGAGGTGACGGCGGCGGTTCCCAGGCGGAGGCCGGAGGTGTACC
>QKAI01000146.1 GCA_003246505.1 Spirochaetaceae bacterium
CCCCATGGGAAGTCTTTTTTTATCTAGGCGCCGAGCGGACTCGAACCGCTGAATCATGGATTTGCAATCCACTCCCTTAGCCGCTTGGGTACGGCGCCGTTTTAACGTACCGTGACTATAGCAAATCTCACTTTTAATGTCCAGTGCTTTTCTATACTTTTTTACCTAAAAGGTAAAATCCTCGGGGAGGGGATTATAATGCATGTCAATGCTCTCTATGGTCTTCTCCGGGGGGAGGTTGAAGAGGGATTTGATCAGCTCATATTGGTCATTATCAAACTCGTCCCCATGGTAAACCACGAATTTTTCCTTCTTCAGCAAATAAACGACCCTTCCCCGGGGGATGGAATCATACTCCGATCTGAGGGTCTGGGGAAGTTTCTTCAGAATGCCCAACCGATCCATGAGAAACCAGGCCGCATAATGGCCTACTTCATAATCGATGCTGATACGGGTTCTGACCCCTTCGGAGAGGGGACTTGACTCGTAGTGGAACAGCTTATTGTCATAGCTCCAGAAAATGCCGACCCTCGGTTCTTCAGTCATCAGAATCTCCTCTCCCCTCCATCGGCGGTACTGCTGATCAAATCATCGATGGAAAGGGAGCTGTTAATGGCGAGCCGGCTGAGGGTCAGCCATTTGTCCATTTTCGTTACCATGGCATCATCGTATACAAGGCGAAGATTGTCTCCCCTATACCTATTCAAAAGTATCAGGCATGGGTCGGAGGGATTGACATTTTTCTCCGGAGATAGTACCGGATAGAACCCGTTCTTTTCCCAACCGATGATTCTTTGCGCATCCGGGGAAAGCAGATAATCCATGGCCGATTCGACCAGGGAGGAGGCTTCCCCCTCCTGTAGGGGGGAAAGGCAGTAATAATTGTAGAGAGGACGGATGAAATCGGGATAACAAATTTTTCCCATTAGATCAAAGGTTCCCGTTTCGGCCAGAAAGAAGTCCGTCTTTGCCAGGGCCGGGCTTGTGGATTCCCTGAGTATCCCCATCTCCTTGAGGCTGCGATTCAGTACCAGGGCCTGCTTAAGAGCTTCATCCCCCCCGGCGCCACGATTCCCATAGTAGGACGTGAAGAGGGAAAAGGTGGGGAAGTCATAGCTGTTCCAGCTGTAGGTATGGGAGCTTTCGGCAAGGATGTTGTCCAGATCCATGGGGCGGAGTGATAAATCCCGCCGGGAGAAAAGGGCCGTGACGGTGAAGTAATAGTCCCTTTTCTCTCCAATCCTGCCGGAAAGGGCAGCATGGGACTCATCGGGATAGATGATCAGGTGGGGAAGGGGTTTCTGCTGATAGATTCGATTCATCAGCTCCTTCGCCGGATCGGGGGAGGGAATCCCTTCAAAGGTCAGATTGTGGTAGTGGCAGAACAGTTCCAGCCTCTTAAGGGTGAAATTATCCTGTTCGGGGAGAATAACCCGAAGACTCTCCTCCTGCACTCGGCTTCCCCAGATATCGATTCTCTCGGGGTTTTCAAAACGGTAATCATCCCGGAGGAGATAACTGTTCCCCCCGGTGAATACCAGGGTCAGCGTTCTGAGTATCCCCTCTGGCTCTTCGAGGACGATCCTGTTCCGGCCTCCGTAGGCCTCCACGCGGATCACATCATCGAAGAGGGGAACGATGCGGGAAAGGAGAAGCTCCCCCTCCCTTCCCGTTTTATCGGGATAGGCGTAATCCTTCAATTCCTCTCGGGTGTAGGTGCTGTAAAATTCCCCGTTTATCCAGATATCAAGCGCAAAAAGGGTATGGGCCGTGAGGATGATAAGGGCCGAAAGGAAGATCTTTCTCATACTTCTTCTATTTTCATGATCTTGTCGACCCGCCGCTGATGGCGTCCGCCTTCGAATTCTGCATCGATGTAGGCATCGAGAATCTCAGTAACCGGTTCGGGGTAGGTGATGTGGGGGCTTCCTCCGAAGGCGATGAAATTGCTGTTGTTATGCTTCCTAGTCATGGAGGCGGCCCAGGCGTTCTGGGGTAGGGCGCAGCGGATCCCCCGGCATTTGTTCGCCGAAATGGAGATTCCGATACCGGTGGTGCAGAGCAGGACTCCGAATTCGTAGTCCCCCTCCTCAATAAACCGTCGGCAGGCCTCTTCCGCCTTGTCGGGGTAATCCATGGAATCGGTCGTATTGACCCCGCAATCCTCTATGGTGTAGCCACGCTCTTCCAAGTGTTTTACGATCTGGCTCTTCACTTCCAGGGCTCCGTGATCGTTGGCAATAATGACTCTCTTCATGATGCTCTCCCCTAATGGTTACCCACAGTATAGCGGAATAATCCTTTCTTGACAATTTGTTTACCAATGGGCCGGTCAGCGATATTTATCCACCCCCACTCTCCGGCAGCTAGTCACGACGGGGCAGAGGCTGCAGCGGGGAGAGAGGGGTGTGCAGATCTGCTGCCCGTAAAGTACGAGCAGTTCGTTTATGGGGATCCAGTAATCCACGGGCAGGATCCTGGTCAGCTCCCTTTCAGAATCATCCGGCTTATTAGTGGAGATCCATCCCATACGGTTGGCTATGCGGTGGACATGGGTATCCACGCAGATGGCGGGTATCCGGAACCCCAGGCTCAGAACGAGATTGGCCGTTTTCAATCCGACACCCGGAAGGGCAAGGAGGGATTCCCTGTCCGAAGGGACCTGCCCCCCGTACTCCTTCAAAAGGATAAGGGATATGTCGCGAATATGGCGGGATTTCATCTTGTAGAAACCGGCGGGGTAGATGAGAGAGGCGATTTCCTCCTCTGAAAGATCGGCCATCCCCTCCGGTGTGTCGGCTTTTTCGAACAGCCGCAGGGATGCGGCAAAGGTCACCTCGTCCCGGGTACGTAAAGAGATAAGAGTGGAAACCAGCACCCGGAAGGGATCCGGGTTATCCCTGCCTATCTCTGACACGGAGGGAAGCGTTCCCCTTACCGTTTCCCCGATCTTTCCCAGGACCCGGTCCCAGTAGGGCCGGTTAATTTCCTGTGACGAGTACAGCGGCAAGGGCTTCGACGGCCCTTCCTTCTCCGACCGCATCCTGCTTCTCCTTGGTTTTAGCCTTTACCGATACGGCATCGAAGGGGATCCCTGTCATTCGGGAAAGGGAGAGCCGTATATCGTCTATATGGGGTCTCAGCCGGGGCGTCTCCAGGATGACCGTGGTATCCAGGTTCACCGGCTCCCAGCCCCTGTCCCTGAGAAGACCCATGACATGCCTCAGAAGGCCGGAGCTGTCCGCATCTTTCCAGCGGGAATCGGAGGGGGGAAAGTGCGAGCCGATATCCCCCAGGGAGACCGCTCCGAGCAGGGCGTCGATGATGGCGTGGATCAGAACGTCCCCGTCGGAATGGGCGTCACATCCGAGGGCGGAGGGGATTTCGACTCCCCCCAGAATGAATTTCCTGTCCCGCACCAGTCTATGTATATCGTATCCCTGACCAATCCTCAGATTCATATCATTCGCTCTCAGGGTGTATCCCCAGGGAGAGGAGATCGGACCGGTAGGTGATTTTATCGTTCTCCAGGTTTCCCTCAACCGTATAGACGGGTCCCACATAGGCGTCCCAGATTTCCGAGTCGTCCGTATAGCTGCCGGCGGAACGCATGACGGCACGGTGGGCTTTGAGAAGGGGGGGGTAGCGAAAGCCCTGGGGGGTCTGGGCCCCCCGGGTGACATCCCTTTTCAAGTGGGAGATGATTTTTCCCTCTTCATCGATAAGCTTCATGGTATTCGTCGCCGGCTCCACGGGAATGCAGGCCCCCTTCTCTCCGGTTTTTTTCAAAACGGAGGCAATCGTTTCATCAGAGACGAAGGGCCGGGCCCCGTCATGGATCAGAATGAATTCTGGAGGCGAGGGTTCCAGGAATGCCAGGGCGTTGTAAACCGACTCCTGCCGTGTGTTACCACCCGTAAGGAATGTGAGCTTATCTAAGCCTGTCAGCATTTCCTCCGTCTCCCTGAGGAGATCCTTCCTGCAGACGATGAGTATGCGGTCGAAGAGTTCTGTCCGGCGAAAGGTCTCTCCCCCGTGGTAGAGGAGGGGCTTCCCCCTATAGGGCATGAATTCCTTTTTGATCCCCCCCATGCGGGTACTGGAACCGGCGGCCAGGATCACAGCCACGTTCATGGAATTCTCAGTCCGATTCCAGCTGGCAGAGAATCAGCTGCTCGATTTCCTTTTTGGTTTTACCCATGGAAGAGGAGATCTCATCGATGAGAAGTTTCTGCGCGTTATCGAAGAGCTTTCTCTCCTGCACGGGGAGCTCCTTGTTCTTGCTGCGGTGGTAAAGGCGCGCCACGACCAGGGCAATGTCCGTGACGGAACCGCTCTTGATCAGATCCAGATTCATGTTATATCTCTCCTTCCAGTCCGAAGGGGAGGTGGAAATATTCATATTCATTTCATCCAGAGCTTTCTGCGCTTCCTGTGGGGAAACGACGGGGCGGACTCCCAGTTCATCCACTTTGCTGACGGGTATGTGTACGATCATATCGTCG